>DASYXO010000018.1:0-3355 GCA_035934825.1 Casimicrobiaceae bacterium | reverse complement strand
ACCGGCGGCCGCACCCGCGATGGCGCCGGCTGCCGCCGCGCCGGCTGCTGCCCCCGCACCCGCGGCGGCACCGCCCGCGCCGACATCACCCCAGCTCGTCACCGTCGACAAGATCAACAGCGGCGACACCGCGTGGATGCTCGCGTCGACGGCGCTGGTGCTGATGATGACGATCCCGGGGCTCGCGCTGTTCTACGGCGGAATGGTCAGGAAGAAGAACGTCCTCGCCACGCTGATGCAGAGCTTCGCGATCACCTGCCTCGTGACCGTCCTGTGGGTGATCATCGGCTACAGCATCGCGTTCATGCCCGGCGGTCCGATCATCGGCAGCTTCGACCGCTTCTTCCTGCACGGAATGGTGTTCCAGAACGAGGCGGGCAAGGTGATGGTGTCCCACCTCGGGCTGACCATCCCCGAATCGGTCTACATGATGTTCCAGATGACGTTCGCGATCATCACCCCGGCCCTGATCTGCGGCGCGTTCGCCGACCGGATGAAGTTCTCGGCGATGCTGTGGTTCATGGGCCTGTGGTCGGTGCTGATCTATTCGCCGATCGCGCACATGATGTGGGAGCCCTCGGGCTACTGGGCGGGCAAGGGCGTGCTCGATTTCGCCGGCGGCACGGTCGTGCACATCAACGCAGGTATCGCGGGCCTCGTCTGCGCACTGGTCCTCGGCAAGCGCGTCGGCTACGGCAAGGAGGCGATGCCGCCGCACAACCTGACGCTGACCCTGATCGGCGCATCGCTGCTGTGGGTGGGTTGGTTCGGGTTCAACGCCGGTTCCGCGGTCGCCGCCAACGGCCGTGCCGGCATGGCGATGTTCGTCACCCAATTCGCCACCGCCGCCGCCGCCCTCGCGTGGATGTTCACCGAGTGGATCGCCAAGGGCAAGCCTTCGGTGCTCGGCATCGCGTCCGGCGCCGTTGCGGGACTGGTGGCGATCACGCCGGCCTCGGGCTTCGTCGACGCGAGCGGCGCACTGGTCATCGGCATCGCCGCCGGGGTCGGCTGCTTCTTCGCTGCCACGACGGTCAAGGGCTGGTTCGGGTACGACGATTCGCTGGACGCCTTCGGCGTGCACTGCATCGGGGGCATCATCGGCGCAATCCTGACCGGCGTGTTCAACGTCCGCGACATCAGCGGTGTCGACGGCAGCGTGATGATCCAGCTCGGCGCGGTGCTGACGACGCTGGTCGTCAGCGGCGTCGGCAGCTTCATCCTGCTCAAGGTCATCGATGCCACGATCGGGCTGCGCGTCAACGAGGAGCAGGAACGCGAAGGCCTCGACGTGAGCCTCCACGGCGAGCGGGTCGAATGACCTGAAAGCAGCGCGGCGCCCGCGCGGTGCGAGTGCGCACGGGCGCCGCGGCATCACCCGCTGGCCGGATCAGCGGTCAATCGTCTCTCCTCCGCAGTGATTCCGGGCGCCGTCGACGGCGCCCGTTTTCTTTGCGTCAGAATGTCCTTCGCATCGCCCAGGTGCTCAATGCGCTGATCAGCGCCACGACCGCGATGTAGGCCGCGATGTACCAGGGCGCGCCGTCATTGGCCTTGAGCAGCGCGGTCGCGACCAGCGGCGTGATCGAGCTCGAGACGATCCCGGACACCTGGTAGACGACCGAAATGCCCGTGTAGCGGACCCGCGTGTCGAAGAGCTCGCAGAACAGCGCGGCCTCGGGGCCGTACACCGGCGCGTAGACGACCCCCAGCGCTAGCACGATCGCCAGGCCCGCGACCAGGGAGCTTCCCGAGTAGTGCATCGCCCACATCAGCGGGAAAGCGACCGCCCCGCAGGCGAACGCGCCCCAGCCGAAGACAGTCCGCCTCCCGATCCGGTCGGACAGGCGGGAGAAGACCGGGATGGTGAAGATCAGCACGAACGCGGCGATCGAGATCGAGGACAGGATCGCCGTCTTGTCGTAGTGCAGGATGCCGACGAGATAGGCGATCGTGAACACGGCATAGATGTTGAACACGACGCCGTCGATGTAGCGCGCGCCCCAGCCCAGCAGCACGTTCTTCTTGTAGTCGCGGATCACCTCGCCGACCGGCACCGCGACGATCTTGCGCCCCTCGCGCACGCGTGCGAACTCGGGCGTCTCCAGGATGCGCAGCCGCACGAACAGGCCCACGCCGACGAGGACGATCGAGATCAGGAACGCGACGCGCCAGCCCCACGACTGGAACGCGGCGTCGGACAGCGTCGACGACAGCAGCGCGACCACCCCGGTGGCGAGGCACAGACCGATGGCAAGGCCCACCTGCGGGAAGCAGGCGAAGAAGCCGCGACGCTCGCGCGGGGCGTATTCGAAGGACATCAGCACCGCACCGCCCCACTCGCCGCCCAGCCCGATGCCCTGCATCAGCCGCAGGAACAGCAGGAGCAGGGGCGCGGCGACGCCGATCGACGCGTAGGTGGGAACCAGTCCGACCAGGAACGTCGAGATTCCCATGATCAGCAGCGTCATCACCAGCAGCGGCTTGCGTCCGATGCGGTCGCCGAAGTGGCCGAACAGGATGCCGCCGACCGGGCGCGTGACGAAACCGACCGCGTAGACGGTGTAGGCGAGCATCGTCGACACGAACACGTCGCCGCTCGGAAAGAACTGCTTGTTGAAGACAAGGCCGGTGATCGTGCCGTAGATGAAGAAGTCGTACCACTCGACCGTCGTGCCGATCAGGCTCGCCAGCGTTACGAGCTTGCGGCTGCGCTCGTCGGCGACCGGTCCGGTCGGATTCCCCGCAATTGCTGAGTCCATCGCTCCTCCTTGTGCGGAACGATCGCGCCGGCCGGAGTCAGCCGGGCGTCGCTCCGATGAAATTGCGACCACGCGGTCCAGCGAGCGCCGACTCGACCAGCGCCCGCGACTGCTCCGCCGTTACGCCATAGCTCGTGAATTCGGTGCTGACGTGCAGCCGCTCGAGCCACGCCGCGAGCTCGTCCGGCGCCCGCGCCAGCGGGACGTCGAAGACACGCGCGAGCACCGCGTCGCGGTCGGGCCGCGTGCCGATCGCGCGCCCGAGGACCAGCGGCAGCGTGAACGAGCACGCAATGCCGTGCGGCACCCCGTGTCGCAGCGTCATCTCGTAGGAGATCGAATGGGCGAGCGCCGTGCGGGTGTTCGAGAATGCGAGGCCCGCCTCCAGGGCGGCGAGCGCGGCCTCGGACCGGAGCCGGGAATCGTCCAGGTTCTCGACCAGGTCCGGCATCGTCGCGCGCTTGCGTCTTGCCGCCGATACCGCCAGCGAATCCGACACCGGGTTCGCATTGACATTCCAGATTGCCTCGAGCGAGTGCGACAGGGCGTCGAGGCCGGATTGCAGCGTCAGCGCGCGCGGGGCGCTCGTGGAC
>DASYXO010000323.1:0-3708 GCA_035934825.1 Casimicrobiaceae bacterium | reverse complement strand
ACGCCTTCCTTCCGCTGCTCAACCACGGCGAGTCCGCGGTGCTCTACTGCTTCCTGTTCCTCTACCTCGCTTTCGCCGGGCCGGGCCCGTGGAGCGTCGACGCCAAGCTGAGAGGTCCCCGGAAACATGCGCAGGCCTAGCGGCCGCATAACCATGGCCGGGATCCGGATATGAAATTGCCGGCACAGCGCTGCGCCCCCCCGGGAATCGCCGGAACCCGGCGTAGCCCTCGCCAGGGCGAGTCGCTCAGAACCTGACGTCGTCGATCTTGGTCAGCGTCACCGCGTTGGAAATGATTGGCGCATTGACCAGGTGCCACACGACGTACTGCTCGACGTAGGGAGTATCCCCGGACACGGCGTCGACCGGAACGATCACCTTGAACCCCAGCATCGCTGCGGTGCTCGCCGTGTAGATTACTGCGCCGTGCGAGGCGGTGCCGGCGATGATGACCGTCTTGACGCCCTTGTCCTTCAGGACCTTTTCGAGATCGGTGTTGCGGAACTTGTCGACGCCGGAGGACACGATGTGCTCGTCCTTGGTCGGCGCGACCTCCTTGGCGATCTCGGACTCGTGGCCACCTCCGCCGAGGCTGTAGGCGACCATGGCGCCGGCAGCGCGCGCTTCCTTCAGCAGCTTCTCGACCTGCGGGATCGACGCGACGCAGCGCGGCCGGCGCTGCATGTTGCAGGTCTGCTTGTTGAAATCGAGCATCAGCAGCGCCGTCGTCTTCGGGTCGACGGTGACGGCGTGCAATGTCGGCGGCGGCGGGGCCTTGACCGAGGCCCACTCGTCGATGATGGTCGCGGCTTGCGCGGACTGGGCGGCGAAGCAGGTCGCAATCGCCGCGGCGGCGGCCATGGTTACCAGCATGGATCGGACTTGCGTCAGCATGGCTCTCCTCCGTTGAGGGGCGTCGTACGTCGACTGTCGGTTCTCGTGGACGGTTCGCGCGATGGCTGCGCCCGCACGCCGAGGGCGAACCCTACCACGGTGCGCGGATCCGTTGCCTTCGATCCGTCGCAGCGCGGGGCTTCCTCGGCCTTGCAGATGCCTCGCATCGTCGAACGCGGCTAACCGGGGCGGCCGGCAGGCTGTCGCGGCCCCGCCCGCACCCGTGCCAGCACCTCGATCGGGACGATCCGTCCATCCTTCAGGCCGCGCGCCGTGTTCCGCATCGCATCGGGCGCGATCTCGTCGTGGATCAGCATGACCGCGCGCTGCGGCGGCTTCTCGCCGCGCTCGACCATCGCTCGCGAGCGCGCGCCGAACGCGAGCGCCTCCTCGAGGCTGCTGTGCAGGCGCAGAACGTCGAAGCCTGCGTCCAGCAGGCCCTGCCGCGTTTCCTCCGGCGTCGACAGGAAGCTGGTGCGCGCACTACTCGCCCAGGGCGTGGGATAGTCGACGTCGCCGCCTGTTCCTTGCGCGACTTCGGAAAGCGCGAGCCATGCGCCGGACTTCAGCACCCGGCGGATCTCGCGATAGAAGGCGGCCTTGTCGGCGATGTTCATCGATACGTTCATCGAGTAGGCGCCGTCGAACCTCGCATCGGCGAAGGGCATCGCCAGGGCGTCGCCGGCATGGAAATCGACACGGTCCTCGAGCCCGAGCAGACGCGTCAGGTGACGCGCGACATCAACGAATTCCGGCGTCAGGTCGATTCCGGTAACCCGGCAGCCGTAGCGGCTCGCGACGTAGCGCGCGGGCCCGCCGATGCCGCTGCCGACGTCCAGGACCTGATCCGAGGCGCCGGCCGCTATCAGGTCGGTCATCTCCCGTGTGGCCTCCAGGCCGCGGCCATGAAAATGCTCGTAGGGCGCAAGCGCCTCCATTCCCGGATGATCGGGGTCGACACCGTCCTCGCGCAGGGCTGCGTTCAGGCGGGCCAGAAGCTTGCCATGGCCATAGTGCGCCGCGATGTCGCGGTCGGTCGTCATGAAACGGCGCTGTGTGCCCAAAGCGGACGGTCGGGGTGGGGGCCGCGCCAAATTACCGGAAACGGAATCATTGCGCCAGGTCGACGGTGCGTCGCGCTACGTGTTCTGGCGCCTTGATACGGGTGCCTGCTCTCCCAACCTCGCCACCAGCCCCGAATACCGCCGCGTCGGCGAGACGATCGCCCTTTCGACGACCTCGGCCCCACCGACGATCGTCACGCTCGACCGCGATCGCGTGATCGCCGTGTAGAGCAGCTCCCGCGTGGCGACGCGGCTCGGCTTCGCCGGCAGCATCAGCGTCACCTTGTCGAACTCCGAGCCCTGGGCCTTGTGGACGGTCGTGGCGAATCCGGTTTCGTGCTCGGGAAGGCGAAGCGGCGGCACGGCGCGAAAATCGCCATCGCCGTCGGGGAAGTACACCATCGGCGTGCCGGCAGCGTCGGGCAGCACGATGCCGATGTCGCCGTTGAAGAGCTTCAAGACGTAGTCGTTGCGCAGCACCATCACCGGTCGCCCCGGATACCACTGCGAGCGGCCGCCTGGATCGAGGGGATGGTCGAGGCGCGTGCGGAATCGCTGCCCTACGTACTGGTTGATCGCGTCCACGCCGCGCGAGCCCTCGCGCTCGGCGCACAGCACCCGGAACCGCCCCAGCGCGTCGAACAACGCGGCTTTGGTGCCGAGGCCGGCGCGCGCGGCGTCGATGTAGCCCGCCATCTCGTCGATGATCGCCTGCAGCGTAGCGGCCTGTGGGGCCGCGTGCGCGTCCTCGATCCACTCGAGCGCCGGGTCGCTGTCCGAGCGCAGGAAGTCGATCGCGGACTCGGCTTCGCCGGCGTTGACGAGCGCGGCGAGGCGGCCGATGCCGGAATGCTTCGCGAAGCGGAAGTTCTCGGTGAGCCAGACCACGCTGTCGTCCAGCGGCGTTGGCTTGATCGGCGTCGCGCCCACGATGAGCGCAGCGGGGATTCCGGTGATTTCGGACAGGCGCTCGGCGCAGCCGCGGCTCAACGTCGGATCGGCCGAGATCTCCGAGAACACGGCGCCGGACTCGACGGCGGCGAGCTGGTCCTTGTCGCCCAGCAAGATGACGCGCGCGTCGTGGGGCACGGCCTCGAGCAGCCTGGCCGCGAGCGAAAGATCGAGCATCGACGCCTCGTCGACGACGAGCAGATCGATCGGCAGCGGGCGCGCGCTGCCGTGCTGGAATCCGCCGGCGCCGGGCCGCAAGCCCAGCAAGCGGTGGACGGTGAACGACTCCGAAGGCAAGCGCTCGCGCAGGTCGGCGGGCAGCTGCGCGGCGGCGTTTCGGATCGCTTCCAGCATTCGCGCGGCAGCCTTGCCGGTCGGAGCCGCGAGGCGGATCCGGCAATTCGGATTTTCGGCGAGGACGCAGGCGAGCACGTTGACGACGGTGGTCGTCTTTCCGGTGCCGGGGCCGCCGCTGATGATCGTCAGGCGGCGTTCGAGCGCCAGTGCGGTCGCGATCCTCTGCCAGTCGGGCAGATTGCCGAGGCGCTTGGCGTTGGCGGCGAATAGCAGGTCGAGCAGCGACTTCACGTTCTCGTCGTTGACGCGCGACGGGTCGGGCGAGGGCGCCGTCAGCCGACGCGCAAGCCGGCGTTCGTAATCGAAGTAGCGGTGCAGGTAGACGCGGCCGTCGTCGTCGAGGATCAGCGGGTGCGCATCGGGCGCCTGCGGCGTCCCGACCATGCCCGAGGCGAGCAGCGTCGCGCTCAATTCGTCCTCGTCGAGCTTCGTATCGGCCGCG
>DASYXO010000322.1:0-3326 GCA_035934825.1 Casimicrobiaceae bacterium | reverse complement strand
ACAACGAAGACCTGAATCGCGGCATCGCGCTGCGCCTGCTCTGCCGCACGCACGAGGCGATCTCGTACTACGAGCACGCGCTGCCTGCGCACCCGAGTGCAATGGCTCATGGACATTACGCGCTCGCGCTGCTGACCGCGGGGAGGTTCCGCGACGGCTGGGACCAGTACGAGTTCCGCTGGCTCGAGGGGCCCCTGAAATCCCAGCGCGCACGCTGCGACCGGCCTGCCTGGAGCGGCCAGGACCTGCGCGGCAAGACGATCCTGCTGCGTTGCGAACAAGGCGCCGGCGATGTCTTCCAGTTCGTCCGATATGCGCCCTTAGTGAAGGCACGAGGTGCAACGGTGCTGCTCGAGTTGCGCCCTGGGCTCGGCGTGCTGGCAGACGTGTTCCCCGGGATCGACCGGGCGATCCGGCCGGGAGAGGCTTCACCCGACTTCGATTTCTACGCCGACCTGATGAGTCTTCCGCGGGTCTTCGGAACGACGCTGAGCTCGATTCCCGTGGATATCCCGTACCTCCATGCGCCGGCACATGTCCGCATGCCTTGGCGCGACCGACTGGCCGGGGTTCCGGGGATGAAGGTGGGGCTGGTCTGGGCGGGCGACCCGAAACACGCGCGGGATCGCCAGCGCTCGATACCTCTCGCGATGCTGTCCTCGCTGATCGAGGTCGAAGGCACGCGCTGGTTCTCTTTGCAGAAAGGGTCCGCTGCGGCCGCGGCCAAGGCTGCGCCATTCGAGGGCGTCGTCGTCGATCTCGCGCCCGAACTCTACGAGTACGTAGATACCGCGGCTGCGATCGAGAACCTGGATCTCGTGGTGACCGTCGACACATCGGTCGCCCATCTCGCAGGCGCACTCGGCAAGCCGGTGTGGGTGTTGTTGCCCCACTGTGCGGATTGGCGATGGATGGAGGAACGGGAAGTCAGCCCCTGGTACCCGACGATGCGGCTGTTTCGTCAGCCTGCGCCCGACCAGTGGCAGGACGTCGTCGAGCGGCTGAGGTCGACGCTGATCGCCCTGGTGGCGGGGACGGCTGATGAACCAACGATTGATGCGACGCCCCTCACTGACATTCGCGATTCCGACGTGGCCGGCGCCCAGGCAGCCGGCGGCGATGCATCGCCACAGGCACATCTGTCGCGAGCCTGTCGCACTCGGTACGGAATGATGCAGTATCTGCCGTCGCGGCAGCCGCTCGCGCGGTCCATCGAGCACTACGGCGAATACTTGCAGGCCCAAAGCGACGTCCTGCGGCGCCTCGTAATCCCGGGCGCGGTGGTCGCAGTGATTGACGCCGGAATCGGCCTCGATGCGATCGTGCTCGCCCCTGTCGTAGGCTCGCAGGGGCAGGTGTTTGCCATCGAGCGCTCGACGGTCTTGCGGCGCATCCTTCGCCAGAACCTGGCCGCCAACGACGTGACGAGCGTCAGCGTGATGACCGAATCGCACGCGGCCGCGACGCTGGATGAGCTGCAACTGGAGCGACTCGACCTCCTGAAGGTGACCGACCCCGCGGGAATCGCGCGGGTGCTCGACGGTGCCGAACGCACGTTGTGGCGTCACCGTCCCGCGCTGTTCCTGGCGCAGCCATCACAGGCCGCACTCGATGCGCAGCTACTGCGCCTTCGCGATTTCGGTTATCGATGCTGGCGTGTCGCTTCGCCCCTGTTCAATCCGGCAAACTTCAATCGTCGCGACGACGATATATTTCCAGGTCAGGTGGCGCTCGCGCTTCTCGCCTTGCCTGAGGAAACCGAGCTCGACGCGGACGTCCGGGGAATGGCGGGCGTCTCCGCAGCATCGGGCACCGGCGCATGATGCGAGCCGAGGTCCGCACGCGGTCCTTCGCCGTCGACTCATTCTGACCTTCAATGCTACGACTACGCAGACTGGTCGGATCATCACCCGCGACCGGGGTTGCACGGGCTCCGGACGATCCGACCTCGATGTCGTCGCGCAATGACCCCGATTCGCAGCGGTCCCTGCCCGCGGGCGACCCCGATGCGATCGCCGAAGGGGGCAGGCATTTCGCAGCCGGCCGGTACGCCGAATCGCTCGCGATCGTTGATGCGGCGCTCGCCAGGACGCCTGCCGTGCCGGAGCTCCTGTTCGCCCGCGGTTCGGCGCTGTTCGGATGGGGGCGCCATCACGAAGCGCTGGCGAGCTTTCGCCGCGCGGCCGACGCCGGCCTGGTTCATTTCGACCTCGACATGCAACTCGGGTGGTGCTGCGTTCATGTCCAAAAGCTCGACGAGGCGGAGGTGCATTTCCGGAAGGCCGTCGCGACGGAGCCGGAGTCCGACAGTGCGTACGTGGCGCTGGCAAACGTACTCGAGATGCGAGGCATGCTGGCTGCACAGGCCGGGGAGTTCGCCCGGGGCCTGTCCCGGTGGCCGGACAACTATGACGCGGTGATCCTGCATGCAGCCTGCAAGCTCTATCGGAACGAGCGGGACGCGGGAGTCGCAATGTTCCGCCAGGCAATAGCGAACGACCCCTCGCGCTCGCGCGCCTGGTCGAACCTCGGTGCCACTCTCGATTGGGCCACGCAGCTTCCGGAGGCCCTGGCCGCCTTGCAGCGCGCCGTCGAGATCGATTCCGAGAACGCTCGCCCGGGCGACGGATTCCTGAATCTCGCAACCCTTCTGCGCGAACGGGGCCGTCGCGCGGAGGCGCTGCACCTCCTAGAGCGCAATTTGCTGCGAAATCCCGATCCCAAGGGGCACTGGCTGTATTCGGTGATGCTGCTGGAAACGGGGCACCTCGCAGAAGGCTGGGAGCAGCACGAGTTCCGCTGGTTGAAGGAACCGCTGCTGTCGCGCCGCTGGTCGATGCGCTGCCCCATCTGGCAGGGACAGGATGTCTGCGGCAAGACCGTGCTCCTGCACGCCGAGCAGGGGTTCGGCGATGCGATCCAGTTCATCCGCTATGCGCGCCGGTTGAAGGATCTCGGTGCCCGGGTGGTCTTCGACACGTTCAAGGGATTCGACGAGATCTCGCGCGATTTCGACAGCGTCGACGACGTCCTGGTCGACGGGGCAGTACCACCGCATTTTGACTACCGCATTCCGCTGCTCAGCCTGCCGCGGGTGTTCGGCACCGACCTGGCATCCATTCCGGCGACGGTTCCCTACGTCAAGGTGAGACCCGCGTACCTCGACACTTGGACGCAGCGCATCCCGGCCGCGGGAGAGCTCAAGGTGGGGCTCGTCTGGGCCGGGAATCCGAAGCACCAGCGCGACCGCCAACGATCGATTCCACTCTCGACGCTGGCGCCGCTGTTCGGCGTGGAAGGCGTACGGTTCCATTCATTGCAGAAGA
>DASYXO010000309.1:0-3828 GCA_035934825.1 Casimicrobiaceae bacterium | reverse complement strand
GTGCCGAGCCCTGCGGAGGCGAGATCGATCGTTTCGTCGGACGCGAAGGTGTTGCTCGCGATGACGACGAGCTTCGCCGATTCGGGCGAGCGGTCGATCACGCCGCCGGCCGGCGCCGCACCGGCGGCCGCATCGGCCCCGTTCGCACCCGCCGGTGGGTTTGCGCCTCGTGCCCCAGCCGCGGGCTTGCCGCCATTCGCCGCCGGCCCGGTCTTCGCTGCGGCCGCGGTCGCCAGCGGCGACGGCTTGCCCGCATAGAACGAGTCGAAGCGGCCCTGGAGTGCAACGGCGAGCAACCGCGGCTTGCGTTCGCCGGTCACCGCGAATCCGGTGTCGGGATGGGCGCGGTAGTCGGGGATGACGTCGAGGCCGGTCGACGTCCAGCTCTGCGGCGAGCTCTTCAGCAGCTCGGCGACCGAGCGCGACGCGTTCTTGGACGCGTCGACGCTGATCGGCGACGGCCAGTTCACCGTCAACTGCCCCAGGTTCTCGGTGATCGGGTTCTGCGGATCGAGGCCTGCGCCTCGCAGGTCCGGGAACTGCGGATACGGCAGCATGCGGATCTCGCGCACCGGGATGCCGCCGAGATCGCGCTGGACCGGGATCGGCAGCGCGGCGTCGCGGCTATCGAGCACCATCGCGTCGCCAATGCCCACGCCCATCTGCGCGAGCCAGTCCTTCAGTCCCGAGTCGACCTTGGTCGCGGTGAGGCTGTCGCCGAACTGGACGTCGAAAGGCGACGTGGTGATCACGATGCTTCCGCCCTGCATCAGGAACTGGTCCATCGCGAAGCGCTGCTTGTCGTCGAGGCTCTGCGGCGCGAGCAACAGCAGCAGGTCGGCGTCGGCCGGCACGCGACCGCTCTTGAGATCGGTGTCGACGATGCGCTCGTTGGCGGCGAGCGCGTCGTTGAGCCTCGTGTAGCGCAGGCTGCCGGGGCCGTAGCCCGGCGGGGCGAACAGCGCGACCGTCTTCAGGTAGCCGGGCGCCATGCGCTCGATGGCCGCGTCGAGCGAGCGCTTGAGCGCGGCCTTGTCGAGCGTGTCGGGCAGCGGCACCTGCATCGAGCTGCCGTCGCGCGTCAGCACCATGTAGAACCAGAACGGATGCGTGTCGAGGAGGCTCGCGATCTGCGGGCCGAAGCCGTAGCGCTGCTTCAGTTGCGTGGCAAGCTTCCCGCCGTCGCCATCGGGATCCTCGAAGGCAACCTTCAGCTTGCCACCGGCCTGTTTCTGCATCCGGTCGAGCAGCGACTGCAGGTCGGCGTGGAGCTTGCGCAGCGACACCGGGAGGTCGGCGTCGGGAGAAAGGTAGCCGTGGAAGGTCACCGGCTCGGTCAGGCTCTGGAACGGATTGCCTCCAGCGCGGTATTCGTCGACGACCTTTCGGATCGCCTGCGTGATCGCGTATTCCGGGTTCTTGAGCGCCACGTCGATGCTGCGCTCGCCACTCGCCTTGGCTTCGATCAGGTCCTGAAACCCGAGGTGCTGGAACTGGTCGCCGTAGGCGACGACGACGTCGAAATACGCATTGACGACCGCCGACTGGTAGCGATTCGCAGTGCGGAACGGCACGGGCTTGATGCCGTACTTCGCCGCAGCCTGGTCTTCGGCTGCACGGTCGCGGGTCGGGTCGATGAACTCGACGCGCGCCTTGCCGCCCGCCGCGACCGCGTATTCGCGCAGCAGGTCCTCGACCTGCGGGACCAGCGGCGCGAGCAGCGGATGGGTCCTGGCGGAGAAGTAGCCGCGGATCAGCAGCGGCTCCTTCAGGCGCGCGAGCTGCTGCCTGGTCGCGGTGGAGAGGGTGTAGATGTGGCCGTGCGTGATGTCGGCCCGCGCCCAGCCGATCGGCGCGAGCCACAGGTTGCCCGCTGCGAAGTTGAGGGCCGCGAGGCCGAGCATCCAGCCCCACAGGCGGTGCCGGGCGACACCCGGATTGCCGGCCCAGCGCAGGCGCTCGAGCGTGAACAGGTTGAGGGCCAGGAAGACGCCGACGATCGAGACGTAGTAATAGAGGTCGCGCAGGTCGAGCACGCCGCGGGTGATCGACTCGAAGCGTGTTCCGGTGCCGAGCAGCGCGAGGATGTGGCCGACGCGATAGCCGAACAGGTCGACGAGGGTGTCGGCGCCGATCAGGTAGAACGCGCCGCACACCAGCGTCGTCAGGATCAGCGCGACGATCGGATTGTCGGTGCGCGAGCTCATGTAGACGCCGATCGCGACGTAGGCGCCGGCGAGGAACAGCGTCGCGACGTAGCCACCGACGACAGGTCCCCAGTCCAGCGGACCGAGGAGCGACACGGTCGCCGGCAGCGGCAGCGTCAGCGCCAGCGCGACCGCGACCAGCGCCAGCGCGGCGACGAACTTGCCCAGCACGAGGTTCAGCGGGCGCACCGGCGCCGTCAGCAGGCTTTCGAGCGTCCCGGCGCGGCGCTCCTCGGACCAGCTGCGCATCGTCAGCGCGGCGACGAGGAAGATCAGCAGGATCGGCATCCACTGGAACATCGGTCGCACGTCGGCGATGTTGCGCGCGAAGAACGTCGCGACCCAGAAGAACACGAACAGCGTTACCGCGAGGAACGCGCCCATGAACAGCCACGCCGCAGGCGAGGCGAAGAAGCCGCGGAATTCCTTGCGCGCGATGCGCAGGATCTCAGTCATGGTCGACCTCCGCCGGCCGGACGCGCAGGGTCTCAGCCATGGGCCGCCTCCTCGTTTACCTCGGCGAAGATCGTCTCGAGGTCGCGGCGCTGCGCGCGCAGCGCGTGGAGCTTCAGCCCGGCCCGCGTCACTGCCTCCGCGACCGCCGGCGCCGCGGCTGCCGGCGCGTCGAGCCTGTACTGCCTGTGGCCTTCCTCCGTGCCGCGCTCCTCGACGACGGCAACCCCCGCGACGCGCCGCAGCGTCTCGCGCGCATCGCCTTCGATGCTCACGAGCAGTCCCGCGGGGCGGGCGAGCTCGGCCATGCGCGCGTCGACGACGAGCTTTCCGGCGCGCAGGATCAGCACGCGCTCGCACACCGCCTGCACTTCCTGCAGGATGTGCGTCGACACGATGACCGTGGCGCTCTTCGCGAGCTCGCGGATCAGCTCGCGCATGTGGTGGATCTGGGTTGGGTCGAGGCCGTTGGTCGGCTCGTCTAGGATGACGATGTCGGGCGCGTGCAGGAGCGCCTGCGCGACGCCCACGCGCTGGCGGTAGCCCCGCGACAGCGTGTGGATCGGCGCCGTGGCTCTGCCGGTGAGCGCGGTGCGCCGGATCGCATCGGCGATCGCCCCGCCCCGGCGCGCGTCGGCGACCCCGTGCAGCGTCGCCTGGTAATCCAGGTAGTCGATGACCGTCATCTCCGGCCACAGCGGGCAGTTCTCGGGCAGGTAGCCGATGCGCATCTGGATCGCGCGGGTGTCGCGCCCGATCTCGAGGTCGTCGATGCGCACGGTCCCGCTGCTGGGCTCGAGGAAGCCGGTGATCATCTTCATGATCGTCGTCTTGCCCGCGCCGTTGTGCCCGAGCAGCCCGACGATCTGGCCGCGCTCGATGCGCAACGACACGTCGTCGACCGCCGTCACGTCGCCATAGCGGCGGGTCAGGTGCTCTGCCTGGATCATGTCGAGTCCTCGGATGTTGCGTGGCGATGGATCGTCGGGGCGCGGACCGGTGGCGTTTGTAAATTTTTCCCGCCGCCGGCGCGGGCGCCGCGCGCACCGCATCGGCCGTGCCGCGACTGCCTATCGACGATCGGTCGCGCGAAAAAGTTCTGCGTGGCGGCGAACATCCCTTCTCCCGCCTCGCTCCCGCTCTGCTCCCTCCCCCGCGGCGCGTGGAG
>DASYXO010000292.1:0-4127 GCA_035934825.1 Casimicrobiaceae bacterium | reverse complement strand
GGGATTTGGGATCGAGCTTCGCCAGCGCGGCCTGATAGGCGCTGCGCGCCTCGGCGCTGCGCCCGGCACCGGCCAGCGCATCGCCGCGCAGGTCCGCGTAGAGCCCGTCGAAAGGCGCCGGATGCCTGGCGTCGAGGGTGGCCAGCGCCGGGTCGAACTGCTTCTCGTCGATCTGGATCTCGGCGAGCCGGTAGCGCGCGACGGTCTTCAGCCCATCCTCTGTCGCGTGGTCGATCACCCACGAAAGCTGCGCGCTCGCGCCCTTGCGGTCGCCGGCGTCGTAGAGCATCTTGGCGTAGAGCAGCGCCGCGCGCGGAGCGTAGCCGGTGCCCGCGTAGCGGTCAGTCAGGTCCTTGATCGCGTCCTGCGCCTTGGCGCCGTCCTTGGTGCGCACGGCTTCGCTCACCGCCGTGTAGAGTACCGACGCGTCAGCGGCACGCTTGTTCGTCCACCAGCGCCACCCCTGGATGCCGATGACCACCAGCGCGCCGATGACCAGCGCCGTGGCGATCGCGCCACCGTAGCGCGACCACCACGCCTTCAGCTCTTCGATCTGGTCCTGCTCTTCGAGGTCATACGAGGCCATCGTCATCCTTCGTCAATGTCAGAAGTTCCCGGATGCGCGCCGCAATCTGCCCGGCCGGGACTTCGGTCTGTTCGTCGCCGCCGCGCAGCGGCTTGACGGCGACCGTGCCGGCCGCGGCTTCGTTGTCGCCGATGATGAGCGCGTAACGCGCGCCGCTGGCATCGGCCCGTTTCATCTGCGATTTGAAGCTTCCGCCGCCTGCGTTGACGACCACGCCGTGGCCGGCATCGCGCAGCGCTTCGGCCGCAGCGCGCGCGAGCTTCGCCGCCGCGACACCGGCGTGGACGACGTAGGCGAGGGGAACCGAGCTCGCGCCGCGCCGATCGTCCCGCAGCAACAGGATCATCCGCTCGATGCCCATCCCGAACCCGCAGGCCGGCGTGGGCTTGCCGCCCAGTTGCTGGAAGAGGCCGTCGTAACGACCGCCCCCCGCCACCGTGCCTTGCGCGCCAAGCCGATCGGTGACGAACTCGAACACCGTGCGATTGTAGTAGTCGAGCCCGCGCACGAGCAGCGGGTTGATCGTGTATGCGAGCCCGTGCTCCGCGAGCAGCGACTGCAGGCCCTCGAAGTGGGCACGCGACGCCTCGCCGAGGCGGTCGATGAGCTTTGGCGCGGCCGCCGTGAGCGGCTGCATCGCGGGGTTCTTGCTGTCGAGGATGCGCAGCGGATTCGTGTGCAGCCGGCGCTTCGAATCCTCGTCGAGCGCATCGGCGTGCCGCGAGAAATGCTCGACGAGCGCTGCGCGGTGCGACCTGCGCTCCGACGGGTCGCCGATCGAGTTGATCTCCAGGCGGATGCCGTCGGCCAGGTCGAGCTCCCTCCAGAGTCGCGCGAGCATGACCATCTGCTCGGCGTCGACGTCGGGCCCGGGGAAGCCGAGCGCCTCGACGTCGAACTGGTGGAACTGGCGATAGCGGCCTTTCTGCGGCCGCTCGTGGCGGAACATCGGGCCCGCGAGCCACACGCGCTGCGGCCGGTCGTACGTCAGGTTGTGCTCGATCGCCGCGCGCACGATGCCGGCGGTCGCCTCCGGGCGCAGCGTCAGGCTGTCGCCGTTCAGCTTGTCCGCGAACGTGTACATCTCCTTCTCGACGACGTCGGTGACTTCGCCGATCGCGCGCACGAACAGTGGCGTCGGCTCGACGATCGGCACGCGCAGGTTGCGGTAGCCGTAGCGACGGAAGACGTCGCGCGTCGTGTCCTCGAAGTACTCCCAGAGCGCGGCCTCGTCGGGCAGCACGTCGTTCATGCCGCGCACGGCCTGCAGTGCCGTTGCCATCGAGATCCCGCCCCGCGCCTACGCGATCGCCTTGATGGCGAGGGTCCTGCGCTCGGGCAGGAGCTGCGGCGACGCGGGCTCGCCGCCGTACTTCATGCGCACGTAGTCGAGCACGATTCGCTCGAACTCCTCCGCGATCCGGTCGCCTTTGAGCGTGACGGTCTTCTGCCCGTCGACGAACACCGGCGCGACCGGGGTCTCGCCGGTTCCCGGCAGCGAGATCCCGATGTTCGCGAGCTTGGATTCGCCCGGTCCGTTGACGACACAGCCCATCACGGCGACATGCATCGTCTCGACCCCGGGATAGGTCGCGCGCCACGCGGGAATCGACGTGCGAAGGAATGCCTGGATGCGCTGCGCGAGCTCCTGGAAATACGTGCTGGTGGTGCGGCCGCAGCCCGGGCAGGCCGTCACCATCGGGGTGAACGAGCGCAATCCCATCGTCTGCAGAAGCTCCTGCGCGACGATCACTTCGCGCGTGCGGTCGCCGCCGGGCTCCGGGGTGAGCGAGACCCGCAGCGTGTCGCCGATGCCCTGCTGCAGCAGCACGCCCATCGCCGCCGCAGACGCGACGATGCCCTTGCTGCCCATGCCCGCCTCGGTCAGGCCCAGGTGCAGCGGGTAGTCGCAGCGCTGGGCGAGATCGCGATAGACCGCGACGAGGTCCTGCACGTCGCTGACCTTGCATGACAGGATGATGCGCTCCCCGGGCAGTCCCAGCGCCTCCGCCTGCGCAGCGCTCTCGAGCGCGGAAGCGACGATCGCGCCGCGCATGACGGCGTCGGCGTCCGATGGGGATGCCGACGCCGCGTTGTCGTCCATCATCCGCGCGAGCAGCGCCTGGTCGAGACTGCCCCAGTTGACGCCGATGCGCACCGGCTTCCCGTGGGCGATCGCGATCTCGATCAGCGTCGCGAACTGGGAATCGCGCTTGCTGCCCTTGCCGACGTTGCCCGGATTGATCCGGTACTTCGCGAGCGCGGCAGCGCAGCCGGGGTGTTGCACCAGCAGCTTGTGCCCGTTGAAATGGAAGTCGCCGATCAGCGGAACGCCGCAGCCGATGTCGTCGAGCCGCCTGCGGATCTCGGGCACCGCCGCGGCAGCCTCCGCCGTATTGATCGTCACGCGAACGAGCTCCGAGCCGGCCCGGGCGAGTGCGGCGGCCTGGGTCACCGTCGCCTCGATGTCCGCCGTATCGGTGTTGGTCATTGACTGCACAACGATCGGGGCGCCGCCGCCGACGATGACGCCACCGACGTCGACGCGGCGCGTCGTGCGGCGCTCGACCCGCCCACGCTCGATCGCGCTCACGCCGGGGCTCCGCCGGGGCTCATTCGAGCGCTCATTCGAGTGCCGATTCGAGTGCTCATTTGAGTGAAGGCCGCGCGACGCTTCCGCGGGTATAGGGGCCGGGGCCCTGCGGCTGCCCCGCGGACTCGGGACCTGGCGCTGCGGCGGCCGGCTGCGACCCGGCGAGCGGATTGGGCAGCGGCGTCGACCGCGTCCCGGAGGATGTGGCGGGGGCCGCGGGCGTCGCGTCATTGGCCGGGGCGCTGCGCGCCGCGGGCGCGGGAGGCGGAGGCGCACCGGTCGGCCGCGTCGCGGCATCGCCTCGCAAGGCGGCCTGCTGCCGCGTGAATTCGTAGTATCCCGCGGCCGCGACGATCGACAGCAGCAGCAGGGGGATGAGCCAGCGAATCGTCGAGCGCTTGGCGACGCGCTCGATCGGCAGCTCGCCCATCGGGCGGCGCGTCGGTGCAAGCGTCGGGCGCTCGAGTGCCGGTGCAGCTTCCCCGGCCGGCAACAGCGCGAGCACGGCGTCGGGGTCGAGATGCAGGAAGCGTGCGTAGTTCCGCGCGAAGCCGCGGACGAAGGTGCGGCCGGGCAGGTGCTGGTAATCGTCGTCCTCGAGCGCCCGGATCTGGCGCGGCGCGAGCTTCAATTGCTGTGCAATCGCGTCGAGCGGCAGCCCCGCGGCTTCACGCGCCGCTCTGAGCGTCGCGCCCGCGCTGGCGGACCGTGCCGCCGGAGCCGCCTTGACGGCTCCCGATGGGGCGTCGACCGAACCGGTCACGGGCAGGCCCCGCTGACGATCGCCTTCGCTTCGGGTGAGCCGGGGTAGCGGTTATGCAGCTGCGCCTCGTACGAGCGCTCGGCGTCGCGCTCGCCACCTTTGCGCTCGATGCACATGCCAAGCCACAGCGCTTCCGGCGGCGGCGAGGCCTGCCGCATCACCTGATGCATCCATACCCGTGCCTC
>DASYXO010000223.1:0-25090 GCA_035934825.1 Casimicrobiaceae bacterium | reverse complement strand
CGGGGATTGAAGCTCGACGGCGACGTCGTCGCCGACAAGTCGCTGATCGTCGCGTCGGGCACGACGGTGGTCGTGCAGGCGGGCAAGCGCAGGTTCGCGCGCGTGACCGTCAGGTAATTGGAGTCAGAGCTGCAATGATTCCCCCGCGGGTCCGCACCGGACTCCGGTAGCGGGAAAAGAATCATTACAGCTCTGGCCCCAATTACGATGCCATGCCGGGATCGGTGGTGATCCCGACGATCTTCGGCAGATTGACCTTGCGTGGCGCGATGGTCTTCTGCGCACGCAGCCAGCGCGCGGTGACATCCCAGATCGGCTCGAGGCCGGCGTCGCGCGCCTCCTCCGAGACCGGCGCCCAACCGGCGACCGTATACTGCCTGTTCGCATCGATCGGCTTGCCGTCGAGCTCCATCCGCGTGATCCGCTTGCCGATCACGGCCGTGGGGTCGATCGCGTAGCGCATGCCGCCGACGCGCACCATGTCGCCGCCCTGCTGGTAATAGGGATCGGGATTGAACAGGTTGTCGGCGACGTCCTCGAGGATCGTCTTGATCGTCTCGCCGGTCATCCTGGTGACGGTGACGTACGGGTAGGTGATGGCGGTCTGGTCGAGAAGCCGCTCGTAGCGGATCGGATCGCCGGGGAGCAGCGTCGTCCCCCAGCGGAAACCCGGCGAGAACGCGATCTCCGCATTCTTCTCGGCCATCAGCGCATCGAGGATCAGCTGGTCGTAGGTTCCGTTGAAGTTGCCGCGGCGATAGAGGAGGTCCTCGGTGACCGCAAGCGTCTCGTCGAGCTTCGCCGCATAGGGCTTGCGCAGGCGCTCGATCAATGCCGACATGTCCGCGTCGGGCTCGAGCAGGTTCGCGAACACCGGCACCAGGCGATAGCGCAGGCCTGCGACCTTGCCGCCCTTGATGTCCAGGTCGAGCACGCCGAGGAACTTGCCGTTACTGCCGGCGTTGGTCACCAGCGTCCGGCCGCCGCGATTCTCGACCGCGGTCGGTTGCGGGACGCCGTCGTGCGTGTGGCCGCCGAGGATCACGTCGATGCCGGCGACGCGAGTGGCGAGCTTCAGGTCGACGTCCATGCCGTTGTGCGACAGCAGCACGACGGCCCGCGCGCCCTTCGCGCGCACCTCGTCGACGATTTTCTGCATGCGCTCGTCGTGGATGCCGAAGCTGAGGTCCGCGACCAGGTAGCGCGGATGGGAAATCGGCGTGTACGGAAACGCCTGGCCGATGATAGCGATTGGAATGCCGTTGACCTGCCTGATCACATAGGGTGCGAACACCGGATCGTCGAAGTCCGCGGTGCGCACGTTCTGCGCGACGAAATCGATGCGGCCGGCGAAATCCTTTGCGACGACCTCCCGGACCCGCGCGCTGCCGTAGGTGAACTCCCAGTGCGCCGTCATCACGTCGACGCCGAGCAGCTTCGCCGCGTCGACCATGTCCTGGCCGCGCGTCCATAGCGAGGTCGCAGAGCCCTGCCAGGTGTCGCCGCCGTCGAGCAGCAGCGCGCCGGGCCGGTCGGCGCGCAGGCGCTTCACCAGCGTCGCGAGCTGCGCGAAGCCACCCATCGCGCCGTACGCCCTCGATGCGTGCTCGAAATCGAGATACGTGAACGCGTGTGCATCGCGGGACCCCGGCGCGATCCCGAAATGCTTGAGCAGCGCCTCGCCGACGAGGTGCGGTGGCTTGCCGCGGCTGGCGCCCGCGCCGAGGTTCACGCTGGGCTCGCGAAAGCGGATCGGAAGCAGCTGCGCGTGGCAATCGGTGAGGTGCAGCAGCCCGACGTTGCCGTAGGGCTTCAGCGCGTCGTAGAAACGCGCGCCGTTAGCCGGGTCTGCGGCGAGCGGCGCGTCCACCGGCAGGCCGGCAAGCGCTGCCGCCGCGATGCCCTGCAGGAATTCGCGCCGTCTCACCGTTCTCGCTCCGGCGCCTCGGTCCCCGGCACGCTCGATTGGAACGGGGCGAGCAACCCGCGGCCCGGCACACGCCGATGCGCAAGCGTCACTGGTTGACAGGCGAAGCGGGATCCACGAGCAACGCGACGACGTCGCGGATCTGCTGCTGCGTCAGGATGTCGTGCTGGCCGAAGCGCGGCATGTTCGTGCACGCGGAGAATGCTTCCGCGTCGGACACCTTTGCCCAGGCATAGCGCCGCGTTTCCTCGGTGTATCCGCGCTTCATGGCGAACCGGTAGAGCGATGGGCCGATCGTGCCGTAGGCGTCCTGCTTCGGCGAAAGCTGGTGGCAGGCGTAGCAATTGGCGCCGTTGGGCTTGGCCGGATCGTCGGAGAACTGCTTGCCTCGTCCGAGCTCGGCGATTTTCTCGCCCTCCTTCCAGTCCCCGACGAGCTTGCCGTCGGCGGGGTACTTGACCGCGGCGAGGTTCTCCTGCTCGATCTTCTTCACGATCGAATCGGGAAGCTTGCCCTCGGCGTACTGGCTGCAGAGGCGTTGCGTCTCGTCCTGGTCGAGGCGATCGAGTCCGGCCTGACCCTTGGGCTTGAACGACGCCTTCATGATCGCGATCGTGCGCGCGGTGAGGGCGGCTTCTTCACTCGCCGAAGGGGCGCTCGCGCAGCCGTACAGGATGCTTGCGGCGGCCGCGACGGCGGCGACCGCACCCAGGAGCCTGACGGTGGGGAATCGGGTTGTCATGGGCATGTCCCTCGGTCAGAGCTTGATGCCGGGACCCGCGTACACGGCGCCGTTGGCGCTCGCCGCGAGGTAGGTCGTCAGCGCAATCGATAGATCCGAGCCGTAGATCAGATCGGGGAAGCGCTGCTGACGAAAGCAGTCGTGCAGGCGCCACTGGAAGGTCCGCGTCTCGCCCTGTGCCACACGGTATGCGGGCCAGGTCGTGTACGCCTTTTGCGCACCCGCAGCCTTGGTCAGGTTCGGCAGATATTGCAGGCGGATGCGCAGGTCGTCGGCCGCATGGCAGGTCGCACAGGCGAAATCGTGGGTGCCCGCGCGATAGAAGAATGCCGTCTTGCCTACGTCGTACATCTCGCGAACATGCGGATCGGCGAGCGAGACGTTCATCTTGACGCCGTCGGACTGCTTGGCGACGTACGCGGTGAGCGCCTCGAGATCGGATCGGTGGCGCGCTCCGTTCCCGAAGGTCAGCTTCGTCGCTTCGACCTGCGTATAGCCCTGCTGGTTGACCATGCACCAGACCAGCCGCGTCTCGAGATCCATCACCCGCCCGGCATCGGCGAACCAGCGCGGCAGCTGCGCATAGGCGCCCTTCACCACACCTGGCCCGAGGCCCAGGTCGCAGGACTCGAACGAGACCTTCTTCGGTCCACGGGGCGCGTTCCACATTTCCTGCCCGCGGGCCACCCACAGGTCGGCGGGGTTGCCGTCCGCGAGATCCTGCCGATATCTCGCGCTCGCGTTCTCCAGCGTCGTCTGCGCGTATGCCGGACCGGCAAGGGTTGCGACGGTGATCGCGGCCGCTCCCACGATCAGCCTGAGGCTGTGGATGCTTGGCATGAGACGCTCCTCCAATCAATCGAACCGCTATGCAGCTGGACTGCCGCGCGCCGCGGCTGCGGCTGCCCCGCGTTCGCGTGGGACTCGCTCAGGCGATGACCGCCGTGTCGGTGCGCGAGTCGTTGTGGTTGTCGACCCAGGTGATCGTCACCTTGTCACCCTTCGCACCGCCCTTGAACTTGAACGACATGAACGGGTTCTTGGAGACCGCAGTTCCCCATTGCGCAGTCAGCACGACCTTGTCGTTGTGCGTGACCTTGACGGTCTGGATCCACCACGCCGGGATGATCTTGCCGTCCTTGTCCTTGACGAGCCCGGTGTCCATCTCGTGGCTCATCAAGACCTTGACCTCGGTCGAATCGCCGACGAGACTCGCTCGTATTTTCATCGGATCTGCCATCGAATCCTCCTGGATCCGCCGGTCGAGCCGCGCCGGCGTGGTGCGTTCAACGTGAAGGCTGCGAATAACCTCTGCGACGCCCGCGCTGCGGCCGGCGCCGATGGCATGGAAATCAGCCGCCGCAGCCGCCGAGGGTGACCTTGATTTCCTTCGACGTCATGAAATACTTGCCGCCGGCCTTGACCAGCGCATAGACGTTCGACGTCTCGCGCATCTTGACGCGCGTCGAAATCGTGGGCTCGGTCCCCGCGGGGAGATCGAACAGCGCGGCAAGCGTGAACGGGTTCTTCTCGACCAGGATCGCGATCGACTCGGTGTTGGGCAGCTTGCTCGTGACGCCGATCGGGACCACGGCGCCGTTCTCGGCGATGTCGGGCGTCGAGAAGAATGTGACGTCGCTGCTGGTCACCGGCTTGCCGGCACCCAGCGCGGCCAGCGTCGCATCCATCGTATGGGTATCGAACTGCGCCTTGGTCCACCCCGGAGCGTCCGCGTGGGCCGGAGGAATCCATCCTGCGGCGACCAGCAGCGCCAGGAAGGTCGCGCCGCCACTGGTCTTCAGCACCTGCCTGCGATCCATGTCCATCCAGTCCTCCTGCGAAAGCTCGATGCGATCATTGTATTGAGGAATCGTCGCCCGCGGATCCTCGGTTGCGCGGACGCCAACCACGATCTCCACTGCCCTGCGCCTGCCGCCCAATCCACCCCCAGCGCCCTGCATACCCCGATCAAGCCCGGTGCGCCGCGAACTCCAGCAGGTCGCGCTTGAGCGGCGCGCCAGCCTCGATGAGCCCGGCGATCCTGATGCACACGCCGCGGCAGATCGAGACGAACTCCGGATCGGCGACACCATAGAACACGGCGTGTCCGTCGCGCCTCCGGCTCACGACGCCCGCCTGGTGCAGCAGCGCAAGGTGGCGCGAGACATTCGTCTGGGTCGACCCGGTTGCCGCCACGATGGCCGACACCGACCGGTGCTGGTCACAGATCGAATGCAGTATGCGCAACCGCGTGGGATCCGACAGCAGACGGAAGTAACCGGCGACCGCCGCGAACACTTCGGCCAACTCGTCGCCGGTCTGCGCACCATCGGCAGCGCGCCCCTGCGCAGCGTCCTTGTGCTCCGAGGCCCTCCCCTTGCGCCGTCGTTGCATGATGATATGAGCATATGCGCATGTACGTCGGGACGTCAAGCACCCGGCCCCGCGCAGCGCTCGCTCCGTGCATCGCGAGTTCATGCTGCAGCGCAAAAGGAACGACGTCGCCCCGTCGCGAAGCAAGGCGCTTGCGGCGCAGCGCGGACATGCGCCAGCGGCTCCGCTCGGGCGGCGGCCGCCCGGCGTCAGTGGACCGTCGCGCTGTAGATGAAGTGCAGCAGGTGGCCGGTTCCAAGCCGGTAGCCACCGTCGGCCACGCGCTCCGCGGCGTCGAAATCGGCCTGGGTGAAGGCGAGCGCAGTGTCGCCGGAACGCACCTCGAGCAGCACGTCATCGGGAACCGTGGACTCGTCAGGTTCGCGCATGTACTCGGTCTCGAACACGACGCCGTCGATGACGACGTAGTCGGCACCTTGCATCGTCGTGGGCAGCTTCAGGGGCATGGTTGGCGTTCGTCTCGCTTGCGGGCCAAAGGTCGCGGCCCTGTCGACCCGAACATGCGGCCGGGCGCGGCGACCTTCAAGCCGGAAACCCGGGACGCACCACGGTTTAACCCGGAAACCCGGGACGCACCACGTTTTAACCCGGGGCTGACTACGTGCAGCGTCGCCGGACTCGTTAAACGTGGTGCGTCCCGGGTTTCCGGGTTAAACCGTGGTGCGTCCCGGGTTTCCGGGCGTAGCGGCGCTTCAGCGCAGCAGCGCCTGGACGAAATTCGGCAGCGCCAGCGCCGCGCGGTAGGTGTCGCCGTTCAGGTATTGCAGGTCCCGGATACCGCGCTGCGAGATCCGCAGGTCGATCGACATCGCCGATTGCGCGCCCGGATCGAGATGCTGCGAGCAGCACGCCATCATCCACAATCCGCCGTAGAGCGGAATCGAGGTCAGGTACGGCGTCACGCGGACGAACGCGCGGCGCAGCTCGCGCACCGTCGTGCGAATCCGCTCGCCGTGGGCGACCGGGCTCGCGATATGCAGCGTCATCGCCCCAGTGGTCGTCAGCCGCCGCGCGCAGGCCTTGTAGAAATCGAGCGTGTAGAGCTGGGTCGACGGGCCACCAGGATCAGTGAGATCGAGGACGATCAGGTCGTAGATGTCGCCAGTCTCCTCGACATAGCGAAAGCCGTCGCCGATGTGCAGCGTCACCCGCGGATCGTCGAATGCGCCGCGGTGAACTTCCCGCAGGTAGCGGCGCGAGATCTCGATGACGCTGGCGTCGATCTCGGCAATGGTCACCGATCGCATCGACGGGTACTTGAGCAACTCCTCGGTCGAGCCCCCGTCACCTCCGCCGATGACCAGTGCGCGCTCCGGCCCCGGTTGCGCGAGCCCGGCAATGTGGACGAGGTTCTCGTGATAGAAGAACTCGTCCTTCTCGGACGTCATGAAATGGCCGTCGAGCCGGAACAACTTGCCGAACGGCGCGGTGTCGTGCACTTCGACGGACTGCCACGGCGACCGGAAGCTCTCGAGGCGACCGTTCGAGCGGATGAACGATCCCCAGTCGCCGGTCAGGTATTCGGTCATGACGCCCGGCGCGAGATCCCCGGGCGAGACATCGTCAGTCATCCTTGCCGCCACGGTGTATGGCCTGGAAGCGCTTGCGCCTCGGCTTGAGCGCCGCCTCGAGCGCGGCGAACACGCGCTCCGCTTTGAGCGTGTTGTCCGTCGTGTAGTTGCACACGTAGACATCGACCGTGACAAAGCCGGCTTCCGGCCAGGTGTGAATGGCGAGATGGGACTCGGCGAGCAGCACCGTACCGGTGACGCCCTGCGGTTCGAACTGGTAGAAACGATCGCCGACGATCGTCAGCCCCGATGCCGCGACCGCGCCGAGGCACAGCTCGCGCAACGATTCGGCCTGCGTCAACGCCCGGACGTCGGCCGGGCATTCGTACCATTCACCCAGCAGATGGATACCGTCCATCGTATTTCCCCTCCAGGAACTGCTCCCCGCGCGGCACGTGCCGGATCCCGGAGCAAGCTTGGCCAATGGGGTCTCCCAGAATGGTCCCGATCGAGGGGCCGGAAACATCACTTGGCCGGCGCAAACGTTTGAGTATGGCACAATGTGCGATTTTCAGCACGGTTTTCAATCGGTTTCCTTCGCGGCGCCGGGACGCCGCGAGGCTGCGCACCTCGCCCCTCCAAGATGCCCGACACCACTGCGACGTTGCAAAACACGGTGAACGACGCCCCTTCGGTGCGCGATGCCGATCTCGCCAACTCGATCCGCGCGCTGGCGATGGATGCCGTCGAGGCCGCGCGGTCCGGCCACCCCGGCATGCCGATGGGCATGGCGGACATCGCCGTGGCGCTGTGGACTCGTCACCTGAAGCACAACCCGGCGAATCCGCACTGGGCCGACCGCGATCGGTTCGTCCTGTCGAACGGCCACGGATCGATGCTGCAGTACGCACTCCTGCATCTGTCGGGCTACGACCTGCCGATGTCGGAGCTGCGCAGGTTCCGGCAACTCCATTCGAAGACCCCGGGCCATCCCGAGGTCGGCGCCACGCCCGGCGTCGAAACGACGACGGGCCCGCTTGGACAGGGACTGGCGAACGCGGTTGGAATGGCGCTCGCCGAGCGACTGCTCGCCGCTGCTTTCAACCGAACCGGGCACACGATCGTCGACCATCGGACCTACGCGTTCGTCGGCGACGGCTGCCTGATGGAAGGGATCTCGCACGAGGCCTGCTCGCTCGCGGGCACGCTGCGCCTGTCCAAGCTGATCGTCGTCTACGACGACAACGGCATCTCGATCGATGGCCCGACGCAAGGCTGGTTCACCGACGACACCCCGCGCCGCTTCGAGGCCTACGGCTGGAACGTGATCGCGCAGGTCGACGGCCACGACGTCGAGGCGGTCAATGCCGCGATCGCGAAAGCGAAGGCACAGCACGAGCGGCCGACGCTGATCTGCTGCAGGACCACCATCGGCAAGGGATCTCCCGCCAAGGCGGGCAGTGCCGACGCGCACGGATCCGCGCTGGGCGAGCGAGAAGTCGCAGCCACGCGGGCGGCGATCGGCTGGAGTCACCCGCCGTTCGAGGTCCCGCAGGCGATCTACGATGCCTGGGATGCGCGGCAGCGGGGCGCTGCGGCCGAAGGTGAATGGTCGAATCGCCTTGCGCGCTATGCCGCCGAATACCCGGAACTCGCCGCGGAGTTCGTCCGGCGCATGGAGGGCCGGTTGCCCGACGGCTTTGCCGCCGCCGGTGATGCGCTGGTGCGCGCGCAGGTGAACAAAGCCGCGTCGATTGCCACTCGCAAGGCCTCGCAGCAGGCGATCGAGGTGTTCGCCGGCGTCGTGCCCGAGATGCTTGGCGGCGCGGCGGACCTGACCGGGTCGGTGTTCACGAACTGGTCGGGCAGCGTCGCGGTGACCGCGGCGCACACCGGCAACTACGTCAACTACGGCGTGCGGGAGTTCGCGATGGCGGCCATCGCCAATGGCATCGCACTGCATCGCGGCTTCATTCCCTACGCCGGCACCTTCCTGACGTTCTCCGATTACATGCGCAACGCCATCCGCATGGCGGCGCTGATGAAGGCGGGGACGATCTACGTGTTCACCCACGATTCGATCGGGCTGGGCGAGGACGGTCCGACGCATCAGTCGATCGAGCATGTGGCGAGCCTGCGGCTGATCCCGCAGCTCGACGTCTGGCGCCCCTGCGACACCGTCGAGACGGCAGTGGCCTGGTCGGTGGCGCTCGAGCGGCGCGACGGTCCCACCGCGATGGTTTTCTCACGGCAGAACGTCGCCTTTGCCGCGCGTGACGACGTCGCGATCGCCGCGATCCGGCGCGGTGGCTACGTGCTGGCCGATTTCGGCGCCGGCGCACCCGGGCGGCGCGCGGTGATCATCGCCACCGGATCGGAGGTCCCGCTCGCCCTCGCCGCACGCGACCGCCTGGCCGGCGAAGGCATCGGCGTGCGCGTCGTGTCGATGCCCTGCACGCAGCTCTTCGACCGCCAGGACGACGCCTGGCGGCGCAGTGTCCTCGTGCCCGGGGTCGCCCGCATCGCCGTCGAAGCCGGGTCCACCGCTGGATGGTACCGCTACGTCGGCGCCGCCGACGATGCCGGCGCAGCCGTCGTCGGCATCGACTGCTACGGGGAGTCGGCGCCCGCAGGGCTGTTGTTCGAGCACTTCGGATTCACCGTCGACCGCGTCGCCGGCATCGCGCGGCAGGCCCTCGCCGGAAGCGCGCACCCATGACCCTCACGAACCCGACCCAACGAAACCGCGAAGGAGCCGCATGACCATCAAAGTCGCCATCAACGGCTACGGCCGCATCGGCCGCAACATACTGCGAGCGCATTACGAGGACGGCAGGAAGCACGACATTGCGATCGTCGCGATCAACGACCTCGGCAGCCCCGAGACCAATGCGCATCTGACGCGGTACGACACCGTGCACGGCAAGTTCCCGGGCAGCGTTACCGTGGACGGCGACTCGATGGTCGTCAACGACGACCGCATCCGCGTGCTCGCGCAGCGCGACCCGGCACAGCTTCCGTGGCGCTCGCTCGGCATCGACGTCGTCCTCGAGTGCACCGGATTGTTCACCACCAAGGCCAAGGCGTCGGCACATCTGGCCGGAGGTGCCGCGAAGGTGATCATCTCGGCGCCCGGCGGGAAGGACGTCGATGCGACGATCGTCTACGGGGTCAACCACCAGAGCCTGAAGGCGGCGCACACGGTGATCTCCAACGCGTCGTGCACGACCAACTGCCTCGCCCCGCTGGTGATGCCGCTGCACCAGAACATCGGCATCGAGAACGGGCTGATGACCACGGTGCACAGCTATACCAACGACCAGGTGCTGACCGACGTCTACCACGAGGACCTGCGCCGCGCCCGCTCGGCGACGATGAGCATGATACCGACCAAGACCGGTGCCGCCGCAGCCGTCGGGCTGGTGCTGCCGGAGCTCAACGGCAAGCTCGACGGCTATGCGATCCGCGTCCCCACGGTCAACGTGTCGATCGTCGACCTGTCGTTCGTCGCGAAGCGCGACACCAGCGTCGAGGAAGTCAACGCGGTGATGAAGGCGGCGTCGGAATCGGGCCCGCTGTCCGGGGGCATCCTGCGCTACAACACGGCGCCGCTGGTCTCCGTCGATTTCAACCACGATCCCGCGTCGTCGACGTTCGACGCCACGCTGACCAAGGTGTCGGGCCGGCTGGTCAAGGTGTCGAGCTGGTACGACAACGAATGGGGCTTCAGCAACCGGATGCTCGACGCGACCGTCGCGCTGATGGCGGCGAAGTGACGCGATGAGCTTTGGGCGTCTCTGCGACGTCGACGTGCGCGGAAAGCGCGTGCTCGTGCGCGCCGACCTCAACGTCCCGCAGGACGACGCCGGCGCGATCACCGACGACACGCGCATCCGCGCATCGCTGCCGGGCATCGGCGATGCGCTCGCGCGCGGAGCGGGTGTCATGGTCACCTCGCACCTCGGCCGCCCGACGGAAGGCCAATGGAAGGCCGAGGATTCGCTCGCACCGATCGCCAAGCGGCTGGGGGAGCTCCTCGGCCGCGATGTGCCGCTGGTTCGCGACTGGGTCGACGGCGGCGCATGGCACGACGCGCTCGCACCCGGCGACCTCGTCGTGCTCGAGAACTGCCGGATCAACGCGGGAGAGAGGAAGGACGACGACGCGCTCGCGCGCAGGATGGCGAAGCTCTGCGACGTCTACGTCAACGACGCTTTCGGCACCGCGCATCGCGCCGAGGCGACGACGCACGCCATCGCCCGTCATGCGCCGATCGCCTGCGCAGGCCCGCTGATGGCCGCCGAGCTCGATGCGCTGACGCGGGCGCTCGCGGCACCGGCGCGGCCACTGGTCGCGATCGTGGCCGGATCGAAGGTCTCCACCAAGCTGACCATCCTGCGCGCGCTGGCCGAAAAAGTCGACACGCTGGTCGTCGGCGGCGGCATTGCCAACACTTTCATCCTCGCCGCCGGCGGGCGCATCGGCAAATCGCTGGCCGAGCCCGATCTGGCCGGCGAAGCGCGTGCGATCGTCGCGCAGTTCCCCGGCAAGGTCCCGGTCACCACCGACGTCGTCTGCGCCACGGCCTTCGCGGCCGACGCGAATGCGTCGGTCAAGGCCGTCGCCGACGTCGCCGACGACGACCTGATCCTCGACATCGGCCCACGCACCACCGAAATGCTGGCACGCATCGTCGCAGGCGCGGGAACGATCGTCTGGAACGGGCCCGTCGGCGTGTTCGAGTTCGACGCGTTCGCGGCGGGCACGCGCGCGCTCGCGCAGGCGATCGCCGCGTCCCGCGCATTCTCGATCGCCGGCGGCGGGGACACGATCGCCGCGATCAACAAATTCGGGGTCGCCAGCCGCATCGGCTACATTTCGACCGCAGGCGGGGCATTCCTCGAGTTTCTCGAAGGCAAGACGCTGCCCGCGGTCGCGATCCTCGAACAGCGAGCGGCAGCCTGACATGCCGCGCTCGACCCGGATTGTCGCCACCCTCGGCCCCGCGTGCAGCGAGCCCGAGGTGCTGCGGCGCATGCTCGCCGCCGGCGTGGACGTCGTGCGCCTCAATTTCTCGCACGGACGCGCCGAGGACCACGTCGAGCGGGCGCGCCTGGTGCGCGAGGCCGCGCGCGCCGAAGGCCGCGAGGTTGCAATCATGGCCGACCTGCAGGGCCCCAAGATCCGCATCGGCAAGTTCGCGGACGGCAAGGTCGATCTGGTCGCGGGTGCGCGTTTCGTGCTCGACGCCGAGCGCGAGGTCGGCGACACCACCTGCGTGGGCCTCGACTATCGCGAGCTCGTTCGTGATGTCGGTCCCGGCGCGATCCTGCTGCTCGACGACGGCCTGATCCGTCTCGACGTCGAGGCGGTCGAGGGCCCGCGGATCGTGACTCGGGTGGTCGTCGGCGGCAGGCTCTCCGACAACAAGGGGATCAACCGCCTGGGCGGCGGGCTCACCGCGCCGGCGCTGGCGCCCAAGGACATGGCGGACATCAAGACGGCCGCGCAACTCGAGGCCGACTATCTCGCGGTGTCGTTTCCCAAGAGCAAGGACGACATGCAGATGGCGCGCCAGCTGCTGCGCGCAGCCGGCGGGCGCGCCCAGCTGATCGCCAAGATCGAGCGCGCCGAGGCGATCCCTGCGCTCGAGGAGATCATCGAGGCGTCGGACGGCATCATGGTCGCGCGCGGCGACCTCGCGATCGAGGTCGGCAACGCGGCGGTCCCGGGACTGCAGAAGCGCATGCTGCGGATGGCGCGCGAGCGCAACAAGCTGACGATCACCGCGACGCAGATGATGGAGTCGATGATCCACAATCCGGTGCCCACGCGCGCCGAGGTGTCGGACGTCGCCAACGCGGTGCTCGACTTCACCGACGCCGTGATGCTTTCGGCCGAGACCGCCGCGGGACGCTACCCGGTCGAGACGGTCGAGACGACTGCGCAGGTCTGCGTCGAGGCCGAGAAATTCGACCCGGTCGAGCTCGATCGCGACTTCCTGAACCGCACGTTCACCCGCATCGATCAATCGATCGCGATGGCGACGCTGTTCACCGCGTTCCACCTCAAGGTCAAGGCCATTGCGTCGCTGACCGACACCGGTTCGACGCCGCTGTGGATTTCCCGCCACAATCCCGGGTGCCCGATCTTCGCCCTCACCCCCAAGGTCGAAACCCAGCGCAGGATGGCCCTGATGCGCAACGTCACCTCGCTCTACCTCGAGCAGACCGGCGGCCGCGACGAGGTGCTGCGCGCGGCCGAGGACCTGCTGCTCGCGCGCTCCCATGTCCAGGAGGGTGACCTGATCGTCCTGACGGTCGGCGAGCCGATGGGCAAGTCCGGCGGAACGAACACGATGAAGATCGTCCGAGTCGGGGAACATCGCTCCTGACTCGGACGATCTCGGCGTTCGCTAACCTGAGCGGCAGCGAGGGTTAAGCGAGCGTAGCGAGCGGCGAACGCTCAAATAGTGCGGCGGCCGGAACGAAGCGAGCGGCGCCCGCTCGAATTGTTCGGGCCGGCCGTCGCCCATCCCATGGAGAAGCCATGCACCCGCGCACCGACTACACCACCGCCGCACCGGGGGCCTACGCGGCGATGCGCGCGCTGGAGACCTACGTCCATCAGAGCGGCCTCGAGGCCGGACTGCTCGAGCTGGTGAGGACCCGGGTTTCCCAGCTCAACGGCTGCGCCTACTGCATCGACATGCACACGCAGATGGCGCGCGTCGCAGGCGAGACCGAGCAGCGACTCTATGCGCTGTCGGCCTGGCAGGAGACGCCTTTCTTCACCGTGCGCGAGCGTGCGGCCCTGGCCTGGGCCGAGGCCCTCACGCGCGTGCGGGAGGGTTCGGTCGCGGATGACCTCTACGAGACCGCCCGCGGGCAATTCGGGGACAAGGGCCTCGCCGACCTCTCGCTCGCCATTGTCGCGATCAACGGCTGGAACCGGCTGGCGATCGCATTCGCGACACCGCCCGGAAGCTACCGGCGCGCGCGCAGCGAGTGATCCGGCCCGGGCCGGGTAGAATCGCCCGGTCGACCGAACCTGCCGGAGATTCGCAATGCCCCTCGTCTCGATGCGCCAGCTCCTCGATCACGCGGCCGAGCGCGGCTATGGCCTGCCTGCATTCAACGTCAACAACCTCGAGCAGGTCCAGGCGATCATGTCCGCCGCGGCAGAGACCGACAGTCCGGTGATCATGCAGGCGTCCGCGGGCGCCCGGAAATACGCGGGCGAGGCGTTCCTGCATCACCTGATCGAGGCCGCGGTCGAGACCTATCCGGCCATCCCTATCGTCATGCACCAGGACCACGGCCAGTCGCCGGCGGTATGCGAGTCGGCCATGAGGCTCGGATTCTCCTCGGTGATGATGGACGGCTCGCTCAAGGAGGACGGCAAGTCGATCGCCGACTACGACTACAACAAGAACGTCACTCGGCGCGTGGTCGAGACGGCGCACGCGCTGGGCGTCACCGTCGAGGGCGAGCTCGGATGCCTGGGCTCGCTGGAGACCATGAAAGGCGACAAGGAGGATGGCCACGGCGCCGAGGGCACGATGAGCCGCGAGATGCTGCTGACCGATCCCGACCAGGCGGCGGACTTCGTCAACGCGACTCAGCTCGACGCGCTGGCGATCGCGATCGGCACCTCGCACGGCGCGTACAAGTTCTCGCGCAAGCCGACCGGCGACATCCTGGCAATCGACCGGATCAAGGACATCCATCGTCGCATTCCCAACACGCACCTCGTGATGCACGGCAGCTCGTCGGTGCCGCAGGATCTCCTCGCGGAGATCCGCCAGTTCGGCGGCGAGATGAAGGAAACCTACGGCGTGCCGGTCGAGGAAATCCGGGAAGGGATCAAGCACGGCGTGCGCAAGGTCAACATCGATACCGACATCCGGCTCGCGATGACCGCGGCGGTCCGTCGTTTCCTGGCCGAGAACAAGTCGAAGTTCGATCCGCGCGAATACCTGAAGCCCGCGATGGCCGCGGCGAAGGCCATCTGCAAGGAGCGCTACGAGCAGTTCGGCTGCGCCGGAATGGCGTCGAAGATCAAGGCGGTCCCGCTCGACGCGATGGCCGCCCGCTACAGTCGGGGTGAGCTGAGGCAGATCGTCCACTGACACCCGGGGACGGCATCCCGCGTGCCGGTCTGCGCCGGCAACTGCGCGCATCGGAATCGCAGGCGAAAAAAAGCCCCGGCACGCTGGCCGGGGCATTCGAATCGATGACGCGAGCAGTCGGGCTAGGTGCCGCGCCGGGCCGCGCCATGTCCCGAGTCGACGTGGAGGTCGACGCCCCTGGTCTCGTACAGGAACAGGAAGCCGATGATCGCCGTGGCCAGCGCGACGATGATCGGGTACCACAGCCCGTAGTAGATGTTCCCGTAGGCCGCCGCCAGCGCCGTCGCGACCAGCGGCAGCATGCCGCCGAACCAGCCGTTGCCGATGTGATAGGGCAGCGACATCGACGTGTACCGGATGCGCGTCGGGAACAGCTCGACCAGGTACGCGGCCATCGGCCCGTACACCATCGTCACGTAGATCAGCATGACCCAGAGGATCAGGAGCGCCATCGGCCAGTTGATCGCGTTCTTGTCGGCCGAGGTCGGGTACTTGAGGTCGGCCAGCACCTTCTTCAGCGCCGGCTCGTCGTAGCCCTTGATCTCGGTACTGCCGATCTTGGTGATCACCGCGTCGGGAGAATCGGCCGGGAGCTGGGCGAACGTGAACGACAGCCCGGACTTGGTCAGGAAGTCCTCGGTGCGGTCACAGGGCGAGAACTTCGACCACGGGCCCACGAAGATGTGGAAGTTGCAGTCGCGCGCCTGCACCTGGATCGCGTTGGCCTGCTGGAACGACTCGAGTGCCGGATTCACATAGTGCGTCAGCGCCTTGAACAGCGGGAAGAACGTCAGCGCGGCGATCAGGCACCCGGCCAGGATGATCTTCAGGCGGCCGATCCGGTCCGATAGCCAGCCGAAGAAGATGAAGAACGGCGTGCCGAGCAGCAACGCGATCCCGACCATCGTGTATGCGCTGACCCCATCGACTTTCAGCGTGATCGTCAGGAAGAACAGCGCGTAGAACTGCCCCGTGTACCAGACGACGCCCTGGCCGGCCGTTGCGCCGAGCAGGGCGAGCAGCACGTACTTGTTGTTCGGGTACTTGAGGAAGCTGTCGGACAGCGGCGCCTTCGAGCCCTTGCCTTCCGCCTTCATCCGCTGGAACACCGGCGATTCGTTGAGCTTCAGCCGGATGTAGATCGAGAAGATCAGCAGGACCAGCGAGACCAGGAACGGAATGCGCCAGCCCCATTCGGAGAACTGCGCCGGCGTCATGATGCCGCTGAACCGGCAGACGCCGATGATGATCAGCGCGAGGAACAGCCCCAGCGTCGCGGTGGTCTGGATCCACGCCGTGTCGTAGCCCCGCCGGTTGTCAGGCGAGTGCTCGGCGACGTACGTCGCGGCGCCACCATACTCCCCGCCGAGTGCCAGGCCCTGCAGCAGGCGCAGGCCGACCATCAGCAGCGGCGCCGCCCAGCCGACCGACGCGTAGGTCGGCAGCAGCCCCGTCGCGAACGTCGAGAAGCCCATCACCAGGATGGTGACCAGGAAAGTGTACTTGCGGCCAACCAGATCGCCGATGCGGCCGAACAGCAGCGCGCCGAACGGACGTACCAGGAAGCCTGCCGCGTAACCCGCGAAAGCCGAGAGCAACGCCGCCGTCGCGTTGCCCGCCGGAAAGAACAGGCTGGCGAAGAACGGCGCGAGCACCGCGTACAGATAGAAGTCGTACCACTCGAAGACCGTACCGAGCGACGACGCGAAGATGACGTTGGTCTCCTCGCGCGTGAAGTCGTGCGGGCGGGGGCGACCCCCGGGTGCGGCTGTGGCCATCGGAATCCTCCTGAAGTCGCGTCCGCGGCTTGCGCGGACCAAGGGACGGGTCTCGGACTCGTGGCGGCCCGTTGCCCGGCGTAGGTTAGGTGCGCAGCCTTACACGAATCTTACGCAGCCACAAGCGCCGGGAACGCGACGGCGACCTGCAGCCCGCACGCGTCCGGACCCGCACACAGCACGACCGAGGCGCCATGCGCCGCAGCAATCGACCGGACGATCGCCAACCCGAGTCCGGTCCCCGTCGCGATCGACTCGCTGCCGCGGTAGAAAGGCTCGAACACCCGTTCGTGATCCGCGGCGGGTATGCCGGGCCCCGAGTCGGTGACCGACAGCGTCGCGCCAGGTGCGGGCGAGCGCGCGACGTTGACGGTGATGACGCCGCCTTCGGGCGTATAGCGCAACGCATTGTCGACGAGATTGGACAGGAGCTCGCGCAGCAGCAACCGGTCGCCGCGCACGACGGCACCCCGCCCCGGTGCGGGCCCCTCGAAGCCGAGGTCCTGGCCGCGCGCATTGGCGCGCGGAAGGTGATCGGAGATGACGTCCTGCGCCAATGCGGACAGGTCGACGTCCACCTGCGGGGCGGCCAGTGGCGTGTCGGCGCGCGCGAGGGTGAGCATCCGGTTCGCAAGCTCGGTCGCGCGCTCGGTCCCCGCAGCGAGCCGCTCGAGCGAGCGCCGCAGCACGGCGGGATCGGTCTCGGCCAGCGCAACCTCCGCCTGCGACCGGAGTCCCGCGAGCGGCGTGCGCAGCTGGTGCGCGGCGTCGGCGATGAAGCGGCGCTGCGCGTCGATGCTGACGGCGAGGCGCTGCATCAGGCCGTTGATCGACAGGATCAGCGGACGCAGGTCCTGGGGCGCGCTTTCGGGATCGAGCGCCGACAGGTCGTTCGACCCTCGATTGTCGATCAGGGAACGCAACCGCTGCATCGGACGCCACACGTAGGCGTACCCGTAGACGATCAGCAGGACCGCGATCACCAGCACCAGCATCTGCGGCAGGGCGACCGCCTGCGTGCGCAGGGTCTCGATCAGCGCTCGCCGGCGCTCCAGCGTCTCGGCGACTTCGATGGTCAGGAGCCGCGACGCCGAGCGAGGATCGACAAGGAGCATCGCGGCCACCCGCACCGGCGCATCTCCGACCTGCGCGTCCTGCAGCGCCGGCGGCGAATGCTCGCGCAGCCCGACGACCGGCGGCACGGCGGGATCGCCCGCCAGCAGCTGTCCGTCGCCATCGCGCAGCGCGAACAGGATCCGGTCGCTCTCGAGGCGCCGCAGCATGCCGATCGCCGCCGGCCGGATCGTCACGCCGGCGCCCTCGAGCTGCGTTTCCGCGGCGAGCATCTGGGCGTAGTCGGCGAGCTTGGCGTCGTAGGGTGCGTCGACCGCGCTGTTGACCAGGAACTCGCTGATGCTGATCGTTGCCAGCATCAGGCACAGCAGCGAGACCACCAGCCAGACCAGATACTTGAACAGCGTGAACAATCGGCCATCCTCCCGGGCCGTGCGTCAGGGCCGCGCGATGTAGTACCCGAGGCCTCGCACCGTCTGCACGTGAATCCCCACGGGCTCGAGCTTGCGCCTCAGGCGATGCACGTAGACCTCGATCGCGTTCTCGGTGACATCCTGGTCCCATCCGCACATGTGCTCGACGAACTGTTCCTTCGCCACCACGCGCCCGCTGCGCAACAGCAGCAGCTCGAGCACCGCAAGCTCGCGCGCCGAAAGGTCGAGCATGTCGCCATCGACCGAGGCGCTGCGCGCCGCGGTGTCGAAGGTGAGCGTGCCGTGCGCGAGGACGTTGCGATCACGGCCATGGCTGCGGCGAATCAGCGCCCGCGCACGCGCCTCCAGCTCCGCGAGGGCAAACGGCTTGACCAGGTAGTCGTCGGCGCCCGCGTCGAGCCCGGCAACGCGATCCGAGATCGCATCGGCGGCGGTGATGATCAGCACCGGCGCCGAGGATGCCCGTCCGCGCAGCCGCGAAAGCAGCTCGCGTCCGGGCATGCCCGGCAACCCCAGGTCCAGAACGATCAGGACGAAGTCCTGTGTGCGCAGCGCCCGGTCGGCGACGGCGCCGTCACGCACCCAGTCGACCGCGTGCCCGGCGCGGGTGAGATGCTTGGCGATCGCATCGCCCAGCATTGCATCGTCCTCTGCGACCAGGATTCGCATGCAATCGATTCGATTCGATGCCCGGACCGGGCATGGTAGCGAAGTCGCCCGCGACCGTCAGTGCAATGTACGCATCCGGCGCTGCGCGCCGCGATGGATCACGGCGAGCCGCAAGCGGCGAGCGGCAGCGCCAGCGCCTGCAGGACGTCCCGGTTCGAGATGCGCTGCAGGAACGCGACGATCGTGGGCGCCGTGCCGGCCTCGGAAGGCCGATCGAACACCAGGCGCGCATGGATGCCGCCGTTGTCGTCATGCGCATCCGACGACGCCAGCGACCGGACGACGTGGTCGTGGGTCAGCCGGTGGCCGCGATTCTCGCCGGCCCGAACGTCGGAATGCAGGCCGCTATCGACGTAGGCGACATGAAGTGCCAGGTCGTTGCGCAATGCAGTATCGACGACCTGCGAATCGGCGACGACGGTGACGCGACTGCCGGCCAGGCTCGCCTCCAGTGAAAGCGCCGCTTGCGCGGGGCGTGCCGCAGCCGTGGCCAGCGCCGCCTGTATGCCCGTTCCGCTCCATCCCGGAAAATCGTGTCCCTGCAGCAGCACCTGCGGGGTGTAGACGAAGGAGGCGCCGTCGGCATGCATCGCCGCGTACTGCCGGAGCGTATTGGCGTGGCTGGCAAAGCGGTCGGTCCAGCCCAGCCGGTCCCAGTAATCGACGTGCAGCGCGATGGCGACCGCGCCGGAGATCGTGGCCGCGCGAGCGCCGTCGGGCCGCGGCGCGGCATCGCGAAACGTCGAGCTCAGCCACCGATCGGCGGGCGGGCAGTCGCTGCAGCCCTCGGACGTGTAGAGCTCGACCAGGGGTCGCGTTGCAGCCCCGCTCGCCGCGTGGCACGCGGGCGCGGCAGCAGCGACGCCCACGTGCTGCGACAGCGCAGTCACGGCGACGAGCAGCATGGTCAATGCGCGCACCCGCGCGCGGGTCACGCCGGGGGAAACCATGGTGCGTCGAGCATAGCATGGGGCACCTGTCAGGGCAGCGCGTACGACCTGCACGCAAGCGTGCAAGGTCCGTGCTAGGCTTTCGCCGTGCGCCGGATCCGGCGCCAAACCGACAAGAAGGAGGTTCCCGTGGGGCTCTTTCACATCGTCACGATGATCATCGTCGGCTTCATCGTCGGCTTCATCGCCGAGCTGCTCTATCCGGGCGCGCAGCATCTGGGCTTCTGGAAGGCCGCGATCATCGGCATCCTGGGGTCGCTGGTCGGCGGCGTGATCGGCGGCCTGGTCTTCCGCTCGCCCGACGGCAAATTCCACCCGGCGGGATGGTTCCTCTCGATCGTCGGCGCCCTGCTCGTGCTGTGGGTCTACCTGAACTACCTTCAGTAGCCCGGCGCGGGTCGCACGACCCCCACGCTCTCGCGGCGTTCGCCGCTGCGCTGCCCCCAGAGGGGGCTGCAATTCGCGCCTTGGGGCGGCCCGGCGGCGCTCGTCGCACGACCCCCACGCTCGCAGCGCTCAGAGCAGGTCCGCCGCCGGACCCAGGATCTGGTCGCGCAGCTCGCGGTACCGCGGCAACTGCGGGGGATAGACGCAGACATATTTGACCTGCGCCGCCTGCAGGCAGCGCTGCTTGATCGTCTCGAGCTTCTGGTCGCGCGGATCGATCGACTGATCGGGCTCGCGCGTGTCGACGATGGCGACGATCGTCATGTCGCGATCGCAGATGACGAAGCCCACGTGCTGGTTCGCGATCTTGCGAAACGCGCGCAGGCGCTCCATGCCCTGCGGGCCGATCTTCACCTGCAGCACGTCGGCGAGGCGGATCCGGGCAAAGATCTCGTGACGGGGGAACGCGGCCTTGAGCAACAGGAACACCGCCGCTTCGGATTTGGAGAGGAACCGCGGGCGCAGAAGATAGAGCCCGGGCACTTCGGCCGACGACAACAGGCGCGTGGTCTCGCCTTCGGTCCACTGGGCGACCGCAGTCGGCCCGTCCGCCGCCGAGCGGCCCTCCCCCGGGATCTCGCGCTTGCGGCTCAGGAACCCCGCGACGATGACGATCGCGAGCAACGCGAGGGCGAGCGCGAATACGACACCGGACGTCATGTAGACGACAGCCGTGGCAGGTCGACGACAGCCGCCGAAGATGACCGGGGCATAAGCATTGCTGTTTTGGGCGGATTCAGACTCGCGGGGCTAGTCTAATGCATTTTGCCAACGGATCGAAAAAAAAGCCCGCGTTGCCGCGGGCTTTTGTCCCTTCCTGAAGCCGGGCCGATTACATGTCCATGTCGCCCATGCCGCCCATGCCACCCATGCCACCGCCGGGCATCGCCGGCTTGTCGTCCTTCGGCAGCTCGGCAACCATCGCATCGGTCGTCAGCATCAGGCCCGCGACCGAGGCGGCGTTCTGCAGTGCGTAGCGCGTGACCTTGGTGGGGTCCAGCACGCCCATTTCGACCAGGTCGCCGTACTCGCCGGTTGCCGCGTTCATCCCGAAGTTGCCCTTGCCTTCGGCAACCTTGTTCAGCACGACCGACGGCTCTTCGCCGGCGTTGGCGACGATCTGGCGCAACGGCTCCTCGACCGCGCGCAGCACGATCTTGATGCCGGCATCCTGGTCTGGGTTCGCACCCTTGAGGGTCTTGAGGTTGGCGCGGGCGCGCAGGTAGGCGACGCCGCCGCCGGGCACGATGCCCTCCTCTACGGCTGCACGAGTCGCGTGCAGCGCGTCCTCGACGCGAGCCTTCTTCTCCTTCATCTCAACTTCGGTCGCCGCGCCGACCTTGATGACGGCGACACCGCCCGCCAGCTTGGCCACGCGCTCCTGCAGCTTCTCCTTGTCGTAATCGGAGGTTGCTTCCTCGATCTGCTTGCGGATGTTCTTGACCCGCGCTTCGATCGCGGCCTTCTCGCCGGCGCCGTCGATGATCGTCGTGTCTTCCTTCGCGACCTCGACACGCTTGGCGCGGCCCAGGTCCTTCAGCGATGCGTTCTCGAGCTTGAGTCCCAGCTCTTCCGCGATGACCGTGCCGCCGGTCAGGATCGCGATGTCTTCGAGCATCGCCTTGCGACGGTCACCGAAGCCCGGTGCCTTGACGGCGACGGTCTTGAGGATGCCGCGGATGTTGTTGACCACCAGCGTCGCCAGCGCCTCGCCGTCGACGTCCTCGGCGACGATCACCAGCGGCTTGCCGGACTTGGCGACCTGCTCGAGCAACGGCAGGAGGTCGCGGATGTTGCTGACCTTCTTGTCGTGCAGCAGGATGTACGGGTCTTCGAGGACCGCCACCTGCTTGTCGGGATTGTTGATGAAGTACGGCGAGATGTAGCCACGGTCGAACTGCATGCCTTCGACCAGGTCGAGCTCGTTCTCGAGTCCCTTGCCGTCCTCGACCGTGATCACGCCTTCCTTGCCGACTTTGTCCATCGCCTCGGCGATGGTCTTGCCGATCGACTCGTCGGCGTTGGCCGAAATCGAGCCCACCTGCGCAATCTCCTTCGAGGTCGAGCACGGCTTGCTGATCTTCTTCAACTCCTCGACGATCGCGATGACCGCCTTGTCGATGCCTCGCTTGAGGTCCATCGGGTTCATGCCGGCGGCAACGTACTTCATGCCCTCGGCGATGATCGACTGCGCGAGCACCGTCGCCGTCGTCGTGCCGTCGCCGGCGACGTCGGAGGTCTTGGACGCGACTTCCTTCACCATCTGCGCGCCCATGTTCTCGAACCGGTCCTTGAGCTCGACTTCCTTGGCGACGGACACGCCGTCCTTGGTGATCGTCGGCGCGCCGAAGCTGCGCTCGAGAACCACGTTGCGGCCCTTGGGGCCGAGGGTGATCTTGACGGCGTTGGCGAGAATGTTGACGCCATGCACCATCTTGTTCCGGACGTTTTCGCCGAAGCGGACGTCTTTGGCTGCCATGTTCTGTTCTCCTGATGCGTGTGCTTGGGGGATGGGCGATCGGCGAAGGGTCAGTCGACGATGCCGATGACGTCGTCTTCGCGCATGTGCAGCAGATCCTGGCCATCCATCTTGAATTCCTGGCCCGAATACTTGCCGAACAGCACCTTGTCACCGGCCTTGACGCCCATCGGGACGAGCTTGCCGTGGTCGTCGGTCTTGCCGGGCCCGGCGTAGACGACTTCGCCCATCGAGGGCTTTTCGGCTGCGGTGTCGGGAATCACGATGCCGCCGGCGGATTTGCGCTCCTCTTCGAGGCGCTTGACGATGATCCGGTCGTGCAGGGGACGAAGCTTCATGTCAGTGCTCACTCCTAGATTTGAATTCGTCTGAAAACAACGAGTTGGGCGCCCGTCACTCATCTGGGATCTGGCAGGCGCGTCAGCGCGGTCGAGCCGCATTGCTAGCACTCGGCGACTGCGAGTGCTAATAATAGCTCGGCGCGCGGCGATTTTCAAGAGGCCGCGGGGGCCCGCCAGCCGCCGCCCAGCGCCTGGATCAGCGCAATGGCTGCGGCCTGCCGGCTCGCCATCAGCTGCGACAGGGTCTGGCGTGCGGAAAGTGCGGTGACCTGGGCGAGGACGACGCTGGTGTACGGCACGAGGCCCTGCCGGTATTGATTGAGCGTCAACTGCTCGGTTCGGTCGGCAGCGGCCGAGGCGGCACGGCGCTGGTCCTCCTGGGCGGCGAGCGAGTGGCTCGTCGCGAGCTGGTCCTCGACTGCCTGGAATCCGCTCAGTACCGCCTGCCGGTAGTTCGCGACTGCCGCGTCGCGTGCCGCCACGGCGCCTTCGACGCGGGCCGCGATCGCACCCGCGTCGAACAACGTCTGCGCCGCCGACAGCCCCAGCGACCAGAGATTGTTCGACGCCCGGAACAACGCCAGCAGGTTCGTTCCCGCGCCGCCGTAGGACGCCGACAGGTTGAGGCTCGGAAAGTAGGCCGACCGCTGGATGCCGATCTGCGCGTTCGCCGCTGCCACCGCGCGCTCGGCCGCCGCGATGTCGGGTCGGCGCTGCAACAACCCGGACGGCACGGTGAGCGGAACGGCCGGGACTCGGGCGTTCCAGGGCGCGACCGGCACGCTGAATCCGGCCGGTGCCTTTCCGACCAGCAGCGCGATCGCGTGTTCGAGGACTGCGCGCTGACCGACCGTCGAGCGCAGATTCGCGCGCGTCGTCTCGAGCTGGGTCTCCGCCTGCAGCACGTCGGTGCGCTGGGCGATGCCTACATCGTACTGGTTCTGCGTGATGCGCAGCGAGCGCTCGTAGGCCGCGACCGCCTGGGTGAGCAGCGCGATCTCGTTGTCGGCCTCGCGCAATGCGAAGTAATCGGTTGCCAGGGCCGCCTGCGCCGACAGGCGCGCCGCCGCCAGGCTCGCGGCGCTCGCTTCGGCACTCGCCTGGGCACCCGTCACAGCCAGGCGCAGCTGACCCCAGATGTCGGGCTCCCAGCTCGCGCCGAGGTTCAGGCGCAGGCTGTTTCCCGTGCCCGGCGCGCCCGCGCCACCGGCACGCGTCGCGCTCGCATCGAGCGCCAGCGATGGAAACAGTGCCGCACGCCGCTCGCGAACCAGTGCCTGCGCTTGCGCGTAAGCGGCAACCGCCGCAGCCACGTTCTGGTTCGACACCTCGACCTCCCCCGCCAGCGTGTCGAGCCCGGGGTCGCCGAAAAGCTGCCACCACGGGCCGCGGTCCAGCGTGTCGGCCGGGGCGGCCGGAAACCAGCTCGAATCGGCGGACGGCGCCTCCTCGAAGGCGACAGGAGCGGCGACCTGCGGACGCTGGTACGCGGGGCCGGTGGTGCACGCCGCCAGCGTGGAGAGGATCGCGCCAAGCAGCCACGCCGCCGGGTGATCCAGGAAGGTCGGGCGTGAGCTCATGTGGATCCCAGAGGCTGGAGCGTGCCGCCGCCGGCGCGGCTCAGGTGGCGCTCGTCGGCACCGCGCCGACGCAGCTTGTCGAGAAGCACGTAGATGACCGGGGTAGTCAGCAGCGTGAGCAATTGGCTGGCGATCAGGCCGCCGATGATCGCCACGCCCAGCGGCTGGCGCAACTCGGCCCCCTCGCCGAAGCCGATCGCGAGCGGCAGCACTCCCAGCGCCGCCGCCAGCGTCGTCATCAGGATCGGCCGGAAACGCAGCAGGCAGGCCTCGCGCACGGCGTCGAGCGGACCGAGCCCCCGGGCGCGCTCGGCCTCCAGCGCGAAGTCGATGATGAGGATCGCATTCTTCTTGACGATGCCGATCAGCAGGAACACGCCGATCAGCGCGATCAGCGAGAAGTCCATCCTGAACATCAGCAGTGCCAGCACGGCGCCCACACCCGCCGACGGCAAGGTCGACAGCACCGTGACCGGGTGCACCAGGCTTTCGTAGAGCACGCCGAGCACGATGTAGATCACGACCAGCGCAGCGGCGATCAGCAGGCCCTGCTGACTGCTCGATTGCTGCGCCAGCAGCGCGGTGCCGGCGAACGCGCCGCGCACCGTCGTCGGCCTGCCGATGTCGGCCTCG
>DASYXO010000204.1:0-2269 GCA_035934825.1 Casimicrobiaceae bacterium | reverse complement strand
GGGTAGCCCATCGCGGCAGGTCACCGTTTCGGGCCGCTCCCGGCGGCTGGATCCTTGCAATCGCGCCCTTCGCCACCATATCCTGCGTCGAGTCGTCACGGGCCTCGAGTGCGCTGGGGCAGAATCGCGGCGACAACCGACCCGAGGGAGCGGACCGAGATGGCAAGTGTCCCGGGAGCATTCGCAACAGGCAGCAAGACGGGAACGCGACGCGTGGTGTCGCGCAAGATCCGTGGCCGCGCCACGAGCGATGGCGCCGGAGTGCGGCTGACGCGCGTGATCGGCGGCCCGGATCTGCCGGACCTCGACCCGTTCCTGCTTCTCGATGAATTCCGTTCCGACGAGCCTGGGGACTATCTCGCCGGCTTTCCGGACCATCCGCACCGTGGATTCGAAACGGTCACCTACATGCTCGCCGGGCGCATGCGCCATGGTGACAACAAGGGCAATAGCGGGCTGCTGCGCGCCGGCAGCGTGCAGTGGATGACGGCGGGCCGTGGCATTGTCCACTCGGAAATGCCCGAGCAGGAAGATGGGCTGATGTGGGGGTTCCAGCTCTGGGTCAACCTGCCGCTCGAGCACAAGATGGCGCCACCGCGCTACCAGGACATCGCGCCCGAGCGCATACCGGAAGTCGACCTTGGGAGTGGCGTGCGCGCGCGGGTCATCGCAGGTCGCCTGGGGGACGCCGAGGGCCCGGTCCGGGGCGTTGCGACCGAGCCGCATTATTTCGACGTCGCGCTGCCGGCGGGCTCTGCCGCCGAACTTGCGCTGCCGCAGGAGCATCACGCCTTTGCCTACGTCTTCGACGGCGAGGTGGGGATCGGGGCGGTGGATTCCGCGGTCGACCTCTCGCGCGGCGAGCTCGGCGTGCTCTCGTCGGGCGAGCAGCTGCGGCTCGCGGCAGGCGCCGAAGGCGGGCGGCTGCTCGTCGTCGCGGGCCGCCCGCTGGGCGAGCCCGTCGTCCGCTACGGTCCGTTCGTGATGAATACGCGCGACCAGATCCGCGAAGCGATCGAGGATTACAGCCAAGGTCGCTTCTGACCGGCGGTGCGGACCTGACCAGCGTGCGCACCGCGAGCGTTCATTCCGTTCGCCGCCGCATGCGGCGCGCGTGCTAATGTGCGCTCCGAAATCGGCCCTGCAAGCGCCGATCGAGGGACAGGGATTGGTCACCGCAACAAGCACGAAGGACGCCCGCGCAAAGGTCTCCCGGGTCAACGATCCGGAGCAGACGAAGCGCGACATCGTCACGATCGCGACCGAGGAGTTCGCCCAGAAGGGCCTGAGCGGCGCGCGCATCGACGAGATCGCCGCGCGCACGCGCACCAGCAAGCGGATGATCTACTACTACTTCGGCAGCAAGGAAGGCCTGTACATCGCCGCGCTGGAGGATGCATACCGGAGCATCCGCAACATCGAGCGCGACGTCGACGTGGACCACCTGCCTCCCGGCGATGCCCTGCGCGAACTGGTCCGCTTCAGCTTCGATCGACACCAGCAGAACCCCAACTTCGTGCGCATCGTCATGAACGAGAACCTGCATCAGGGCAGGTACCTGGCGCAGTCGCGGACGATCGCGCACCTGAATGTTCCGGCGATCGATACGGTCAGGCGCATCGTCGAGCGCGGCAAGGCGGCGGGCGTCATTCGCGAAGACGTCGACCCGACCGACCTGCACATGTCGATCAGCGCGCTGTGTTTCTACAGCGTCTCGAATCGTTACTCGTTCGCGACGATCTTCAAGGCAGACATGACATCGCCCGCGGCGCTGGCTGCGCGCAGGGAGAGCATCGTCGCTACGATACTCGCGTCGGTCAGGCCCGTGGCGCGCTGAGCTCGCGACATGGCCCGACGCTCCCCCCCGCGATCGGGCGACACCGTCGCCGGCGCGGGCATTCCCGGGGCTCTCCGGTGGTCAGGATGCGATGAGGCCGAGCTCGGCGGCCGCGTCGCGCAGCGCCGGCAGGAACGACCGCTGCATTTCGGCGACGGAAACGCGCGACGCCTGCGCACCGATGTTGATTGCGGCCACCACGCGCAACCGGAAATCCTTCACTGGAACCGCGATCGAGCGCAATCCGATCTCGAGCTCCTGATCGACCAGCGCGTAGCCGACGTCGCGGACTCCGGCGAGCACCTCGGCGAGGCGTTCGCGGTCGACGATCGTCCGCGCGGTGTGCGGCACCAGCTTGACGCGGCGCAGATAGGACCCGAGATCGTCCGGCGCGAGCCCCGCGAGCAGCACGCGACCCATCGACGTGCAGTG
>DASYXO010000201.1:0-8783 GCA_035934825.1 Casimicrobiaceae bacterium | reverse complement strand
CCGCTGGTCTATCTGCGGCTGGCGCAGGCGCAGGTCGCGCTCAAGGACTACGCAGGTGCGATCGACAGCGAGCGCAAGGCGCTGGCGCTGAAGCCCGACCTGCCGCAGGCCGTGAGCGCGCTCGCGCAGACCTACCTTCTATCCGGGCGGGCCGATGAAGCCGTCGCCCAGGCGCGCGGGATGTAGAAAGAGCATCCGACCAGCCCGGCAGGGTATGCACTCGAAGGCGACATCGATTCAGCGCAGAAGAAGTGGTCCGAGGCCGCGCTCGCCTACAAGATGGGTTTCGATCGGAAGCCGATCGTCGCGCTCGCACTGCGGTATTACGGGGCGCTGAAGAATTCGGGCAAGGGTTCCGAGGCGACCGCGCTGGCGAACCGGTGGATGACCCAGCATCCGGACGACCCGTCGATGCCCTTGATGCTCGCGCAGCAGGATCAACAGCAGAAGGACCTGGCAGGGGCCAAGACCGGATATCGGAAGGTCCTGGGCATCGACGCCGACAACGTCATCGCACTCAACAACCTGGCGTTCCTGCTGACCCAGGACAAGGATCCCAAGGGGCTCGAGTATGCCGAGCACGCGCACCGGCTGGCGCCGTTCAACCCGAGCATTCTCGACACCTACGGCTGGTCGCTGATGCATAACGGCCAGGCCGCGCGCGGCGCCAGGCTGCTGCGGATGGCCGCCTCGCTCGCGCCGGGAGAAGCGGAGATTCACCTCCACCTCGCCCAGGCGCTCGCCGCCTCCGGCGACAAGGCGGGTGCGCGCAAGGAGCTGGCCGAGCTCACCAAGCTCGACAAGAGCTCCCCGATCCGCGCCGAAGCCGAAAAGCTTCTCGGGACGCTCTGAACCCTCGTGACATGAGCGATTCCACCACCATCGCCGTCGTCGGCCTGGGCTACGTCGGCCTTCCGCTGGCCGTCGAGTTCGGGAAGATCTACCCGACGATCGGCTTCGACCTGTCGCAGGCGAAGATCGATGCCTACCGGCGCGGCGTCGACCCGACCGGCGAAGTGAGCCGCGAGGACCTCGCTGCGGCCAAGCGCCTCGAGGTGACGAGCGATCCCGCGCAACTGAAGCGCGCCGATTTCGTCGTCATCGCAGTGCCCACGCCGGTCGACGAGGCGCACCAACCCGATTTCTCGCCGCTGCTCGGGGCCAGCGAGTCGGTCGGGAAGAACCTGAAGCGCGGCGCGATCGTCGTCTTCGAGTCGACCGTCTACCCGGGTGCCACCGAGGAGATCTGCGTGCCGGTGATCGAGCGCCATTCGGGCATGCAATGGCAACGCGATTTCTCCGTCGGCTATTCGCCCGAGCGCATCAACCCCGGCGACCGCGAGCACACGCTGACCCGCATCACCAAGGTCGTCTCGGGCGACACCCCGGAGACCCTCGAGCGTGTCGCAACGGTCTACGGCAGCGTCATCAAGGCCGGCGTCTACCGCGCCTCGTCGATCAAGGTCGCCGAGGCGGCGAAGGTGATTGAGAACACGCAGCGCGACCTGAACATTGCGCTGATGAACGAGCTGGCGCTGATCTTCCACAAGATCGGCATCGACACCACCGATGTGCTGAAGGCCGCGGGCACCAAGTGGAACTTCCTCCCGTTTCGCCCGGGACTGGTCGGCGGGCATTGCATCGGCGTCGATCCCTACTATCTGACCCACAAGGCCGACAAGCTGGGCTACCACCCGCAGGTCATTCTCGCCGGCCGGCGCATCAACGACGGCATGGGCAAGTATGTCGCCGAGCAGACGGTCAAGCACATGATCCAGAAAGGCTTCCCGGTGAAGAATGCCCGGGTGACCGTGCTGGGCCTGACCTTCAAGGAGAACTGCCCCGACCTGCGCAACTCGCGCGTCATCGACGTCATCAACGAGCTGCGCTCCTACGGTGCCGACGTCAGCGTCCACGATCCCGTCGCCGATCCTGCCGAGGCCGTCCACGAATACGGCGTCACGCTGACACCCTGGGACGAGCTGCCCCGCGCACAGGCGATCGTCGCCGCCGTCGCGCATCGCGAGTTCAACGCGCGCCCGATCGACGACCTGGTTGCAAAGCTCGTGGACGGCGGCGTCTACGCCGACGTCAAGTGCCAGTCCGACGCGGAGGCGCTGCGTGCCCGTGGATTCTCGGTGTGGCGGCTATGAGCGCGAGGCCCATGCGCTGGCTGGTCACCGGCAGTGCCGGGTTCATCGGATCGCATCTGGTCGAGGCGCTGCTGGGGCAGGACCAGCAGGTCGTCGGGCTGGACAATTTCGCGACCGGGTTCCGGCGCAATCTGGATCAGGTGCACGCCAGCGTGGGGCCGAAGCGCTGGCAGCAGCATGCGTTCATCGAAGCCGACATCACCGACCTGGCGGCCTGTCGGCGCGCCTGCGAGGGTGTCGAGGTCGTGCTGCACCAGGCCGCCCTGGGGTCGGTGCCACGCTCGATCGAGGACCCGCTGCGCACGCACGCCGCGAACGCGACCGGTTTCCTGAACATGCTCGTCGCCGCACGCGATGCGGGAGTTCGCCGCTTCGTCTACGCCGCGTCGAGCTCGACCTATGGCGATCATCCCGGCCTGCCCAAGGTCGAGGACGTCATCGGCGCGCCGCTTTCGCCCTACGCAGTCACCAAGTACCTGAACGAGCTCTACGCCGGCGTGTTCGGGCGCTGCTACGGCATGGCGACGATCGGGCTGCGCTACTTCAATGTCTTCGGCGCGCGCCAGGATCCGGAAGGCGCCTACGCTGCCGTGATCCCGCGCTTTGTCGCGGCGATGCTGCGCGGGGAGCCCGTCACGATCCACGGCGACGGCGAGACGACGCGCGATTTCTGCTACATCGACAATGTCGTCCGCGCCAATCTTCTCGCCGCCACGGTCGAGAATCCGGCCGCGGTCGGGCAGGTCTACAACATCGCCGTCGGCTCTCGCATGTCGCTCAACGCGCTGCACGACGCGCTTCGCGAGCTGATCGCGAAGCGGCATCCGGAGTTGCGTATCGCGGCAGCGCGCCACGGCGATTTTCGCCCCGGCGACGTGCGCCATTCCGAGGCCGACATCGGCAAAGCGCGGACGCTGCTCGGGTATCGCCCCGCATGGGACGTGCGCCGCGGTCTCGAGGCGGCGCTGCCGTGGTACGAGCAACATGCAATGGCGGGCGCGCTCGTCGTGCACGGTGATTCACATGCGGTGCGCAGCGCCTGAGCGCGGGCGCCGCGCCCGGGTCCCGCGTCGATGGTTTCGCCGCGGCTCGGGTGTCGCCATGCTCGCGATAGCGGCCGCCGCATCGGCGCAGCCGCCGTCGCTCGCCGAAGAGCTCGCACGCGCCCAGTCCTACGAGCACGGCGAAGGTCTGCCCCAGGACCAGCGCCTCGCCGCGGCGATGTACTGCGAAGCGGCGGTCGCCGGGAGTCGCGAAGCGGCGTTTCGCCTGGGCTGGATGTACGCGAATGGCCGCGGCGTCGCACACGACGACGGCACTGCCGTCGCGCTGTTCCAGCTCGCCGCGAGCGAAGGCGACGCATTTTCGACGACGGTGCTGCAGCGCATGCCGGGAAGCCCAGGCATGCTCCCCGATTGCATGCGCCCGGTGGCCCCTCCGGAGCCGCTGGTTGCCGAGGCGCCCGACGCGGGTCCCGATCCTTTTGCCGACCTGCCGCCATGGAAGCGGAAGATCGCTGATCTGGTCGCGCAGCTCGCGCCGCGCTACGGCATCGACCCGCGGCTGGCGCTCGCGGTGATCTCGGTCGAATCGAACTTCGATGCGCTCGCGCGGTCGGTCAAGGATGCGCAGGGTCTGATGCAGCTCCTCCCCGAGACCGCGGCGCGCTTCAACGTGCGCAATCCTTTCGACTTGCGCGACAACGTGCGCGGCGGCCTCGCCTACCTGCGCTGGCTGCTCGCGTACTACCGCGGCGAGGTGCCGTTGGCCGCGGCCGCGTATAACGCCGGCGAGAAGGCGGTCGACCGCTACGGCGGCGTTCCCCCCTACCGCGAGACTCGCGACTACGTGCGACGGGTGGTGAAGCTGTTCCGCAGCGACTATCATCCCTACGATCCCAAGCTCGTGGCGCCTTCGGTCGTCGCGGAGCAGATCGACGGAGCATCCAAGTGAATGCAGGTCCGGGGCGAGCATTCGGTTTCCTGGTGTCGATCCTGGCGCTGTTCGCGATCACCGCGCACGCCGCCGACATCCGGGACACCATCGCACGCGTCAAGCCCTCGATCGTCGCGGTGGGGACCTTCGAGCGCACCCGTTCGCCGCAATTCGAATTCCGTGGGACCGGCTTCGCCGTCGGCGACGGCACGACGATTGTCACCAACGCTCACGTGCTGCCCGGCGTGCTCGACGCTGCGAACGAGGAAAGCATCGCGATCCTCCTGCCCGGGCCCGGCAACGACGCTGCGCAGGCGCGCATGGCGAAACGCATCGCAATCGATGCAAGCAGCGATCTGGCACTGCTGAAGATCGACGGCGCGCCGTTGCCGCCGCTCAAGTTGCGCGATTCCGATACCGTCCGCGAAGGGCAGTACGTGCTGATGACGGGGTTTCCGATCGGCGCAGTGCTCGGACCCTATCCCGCGACGCACCGCGGCATGATCTCCGCGATCACCCCCATCGCGATTCCGCAAGGCAATGCCGCCGAGCTGAAGTCCGCGGTTGTCCGCAGGCTGACCGCCGGCAGCTTCAAGGTGTTCCAGCTCGATGCGACCGCCTATCCCGGCAACAGCGGCAGTCCCATCTACGATCCTGACACCGGGGAGGTCATCGGCATCGTGAACATGGTGCTGGTAAAGGGAACCAAGGAGGCAGCCTTGACCCACCCCAGCGGCATCACCTACGCCGTGCCTTCGATCCACCTCGAGGCGTTGCTCCACAGCGCCAACGCCGCCAAGTAAAACCAGGGACGGACCACGTTTTAAGTCAGCGCCGTAAAATCAGGGACGGACCACGTTTTTCATTCGAAAAACGTGGTCCGTCCCTGATTTTCGGTCGCCGATTTTCGTGCTCGCCCTCAGCGCGCCACGAGCAGCTTGTGCGAGAGGTGGTAGACGAGGAGCGGGAGCGGCATTCGCAGCCAGTGGCTGCGCACAAAGATCAGCCAATGCGCGAGGCGCGACGATCGGTCGAACGCCGACGCGTGCGACGGCCGCAGGGCGTGGTCGAAGAGCCACGCCCGGATCCATCCCGGCCAGGGGTTGGACGAATCCGCCTTCAGCGACTGGATCACGGCCATGGGTATCACCGTCTCGTACAGCCGTGCGCACTGCGTGAGCGCGTCGAGCACCGGCAGCACGAGATTCAGCTGGCGTGCGCGATCCACGAGATCGCCCCAGAAGGCGCTATCGATCGCGAAATCGGTCAGCAGCAGATGCAGGTCGTACAGGTCGCGCAGGCCCTTGTGAAACTCACCGAAGAAGAGATGGCAGGCGGAGTGGATGACCATGTCCGGCGGCGCGAGCGCGCGGTAGAAGGCCCATTCGCCGCCGAGCTCGATCGAAGCGGCGAACAGTGCCTGCGGATCGGGCCGGATGCCCGACGTCGGCGGCAGGATCGTGTGGTGCACGTCGAGCACGGTACCGCGGTCCTTGTGTGCCAGCGGCGGGATCTCGTGCATCCACTCGCGGTAGTAGCGTTCGTCGTAGACCGTCGTGTGCAGGGAAAACCATCCCGCCCAGCTCAGGCGCTGCTCCGCGTCGTGAAGTGCCGATTTCGGCACGAGAATGTCGATGTCGTTGAAGATTCTGCCGGTTGCCGCGCGGTGCGACAGGGCGGTGTAGGCGGCGCCCTTGAGGAGGACCACCGGGACCTGGAGCGGCTGCAGGGCTCGCTGCAGACCTCGCAGCTCGCTCCTGACGGCGCGCGCGTGGCGCTCCGCAATGACCATCGCCAAATCGAGATGCCGCCGCGCGGCGGAAGGCGCGATCTGCAGCATGTCGGCGCGTGCCAGCGCCTGCTGTAGCTGCGCCATCAGCTCGGCGGCGCGGCTTTGCCAGACCAAGACCTCCCAGTCGCCCTTGAGGAAGCCGCGCGCCCGCTCCGGGTGGCAGAGCGTGGTGACCAGCAGACTCGCCCGCGCGGCCCGCGGCCTCACGTCGACTCGAGCCAGAGATGCTCGATCTCGGGGATCACCTGATCGAAGGACCCATACTCGATGCGGTACGCATGGACGGCATCGATGAATCCGCAGAGCGCCTCGAAGCCGGCGTCCGCCAGGACCGAGACGTTGAACGCGTGGCGCGTGAGCTCGACCAGCGCATGTGCCGGCCCTTCGGTCGCGCTGCGCAAGGGCGAGCCCGCGCCGAACTTGGGGAAGACCAGCATCGCCGCCCGCACCCTCTGGCCGATCGCCTCGACGCTCGCGGTAGGGGGGCGCATGTGGGCGACGGAGCCCTTGGCTGTGTCGTGGCAAGTTTCGCTGATCACGACCTCGGGCCCCAGGGCACGGACGATTTCGATCGAGGCGTTCTTCAGGCTGATCGGGCGGGCGATCGGATGGATCAGTCCGTCGGATAACGATACCAGAGCCAGCTCGTCGGACAGAAGCCGCCATCCGCTATGAACCAGAGCCGCGCAAAGCGTGCTCTTGCCCGAGCCGGGATCAGCCGCCAGGACCAGCGCTCGCCCATCACGCTCGACGACGGCGGCATGCAGGACAAAATGGTCATGGGCGTGCGAGGAAATGACCCAGTTGAGGCCCCATTCGAGCATCGGCATCGCCTGGCCCAGCGGCAACGGCTTGAAGGGGATGCGGCCGTCGCAGCGCAGGATCACCTGCGGGCGCAGGAAGCGCCGCAGCCAGGTCGGCGAGAAGACCTCGACCTCGAAATCGACATAGGTGTCGCGCCGGTCCAGCAGCGCAAAGTCTGCGTACAACTGGCGCAGACCGCGGGTCAGGGCCGCGATGTCGGAGCGTATGCTGACGTTGAACGTCCCGCAGGGAATGAGAATGCCGTCCCCGGCCAGGCGCGCGGCGAGCGCCGCGGGCGCGAGCTCGCCGATCCTCAATTTTCGATGCGGTCGAATACCCTGAGTGCGATCAATTGCTCGATCGCGGCCTCGGGGATCGCGGCAAGGCTCGCCGAGGGAACGCGACGGGTCGACTCTACACCGTTCGCTCCAATATCCTCCACGGGGCCGTGAAGTGCCGGCATGAACTGCGCGAGCTCAGCCGGTAGCAGGTGGGTCTCGCAGGTTTCGGCGACATAGACCACGACGCCGTCGGCGTAGACGCGCCAGCGCAGGCCGGGTGCCAGAACCAGCCCGGTTTCGTGAGGACGCAACCGCAACGAGGACCGGTCAGCCCAACGTCATTCAGGGCTGCCGTTGCACCAGAGATCCGGCGTGCTGTCGTAGATGTCGACCCTGCTGACGAAGGCCGTGAGCGCTTGCTTCGGGTTGAGGGCTAGGCACGCATTCTGAAAAGCCGCGATCACGGCAGCGGCCGTCTGCAGGCCCGGAACCGGATAGCGCGAACCGTAGAACTGGGCGTTCAGCAGTGCGGCGACCGCCTGCATGCCCGTGTTGTCGTTGGCGCCGAAATTGTTCGGGTTTTTCGTACTGGGACCGACCGACAGCAGCTGAATGCTTGGATCGGTGTAGAAATTAACGCCGAATACCGTATTGAAAGCGGCCGTCCGGGGATAGTTGACGTACAGCGTTGGAGTTGTGGTCCACAACGCGGTGCCGTTTCGGTTCCACCAGAAGCCAGGGCTGCATCCGCAGGGGTTGGGCGTGCCCACGCGTGACAGGTTGCCGGACGCCAACTCCGACCCCGTGCAGGTACCCCAGCCGGCCACCGCCGAACGACTGGCGACCGTCAATATCGCGGCCGTGCCGCCCAGGCCCAGCGTACCGAGCCGGCGACGGCCCTGGTTTACCCCGGATTCCGGTTCCGGCGCGGACACGCCGCCAGCAATGTTTGGTACCGGCGCGGGCGCGCCGTCAGCATCGGATTGGCGCTCATCAGTCATCGTCGACCTCAGTGGACTCGTTATCGATCATTGTCGATGCCCCGCCAAGGGACCCGCCTTGTTCGGACACCACTTCGGCCATCAGGCCCGCCCGGCAGCCAAGCGACCGCGCGGCAGCAGCCGACACGGGTCGGAGGGCGACGTTCGCTTGGGTTCGGGCCCGTCCATCGAGATCGGCGGTTCGGTTCGCGTAGTCATGCAGAACTAGCTAAGCAAGTGCCATTCCACCACGTTGCGTATCGAGAGGCCGACAGAAAATCAATGGGTTGCGCATGAGTTGCATGGTGGGCGACTGGAGGCGTCTTCGGAATGTAAAGCTTACCGACACCGTCCGCCTGCCGGCAGCCGCTGCGGTCCCACGCCGTTCGACCGGTTCCCGGATAATAGCGCGGGCGAGTACCAGAGTAGGCAGCTCCCGACGGGCGTCCTTGGCTCGCGACCACCGGTGCGATCGCGCAACCCGCAGTTCGAAGATCACTCCGGAACCCAGTTCCGAACCGCGCGCGCTCCCGAACACGACAACGGCAATCGACCTTGGCCCTCGACTGGATCACGATCCTCGTCAAGTCGCTCGTCCTGCCCCCGATCGGCCCGCTTCTGGTCGCGCTGGCGGGGTTGGTCGTCGCGATCGAGCGCCCGCGCCTCGGCCGGTGGATCGCATTCTCAGGCATCGCAGTGCTGCTCGTGCTCGCGTCGCCCGCCGTCGCGGGCTTCATCGTCCGCTGCATCGACACGACCCCGGCCCTCGATGCGTCGCGTCCCACGGATGCGCAGGCGATCGTGATCCTCGGTGGCGGCGCGCGTCGGTACGCACCCG
>DASYXO010000182.1:0-8944 GCA_035934825.1 Casimicrobiaceae bacterium | reverse complement strand
GCCGCTACGCGTCAGCAGCGCGCGGATCTCGTCCATCTCGGCGGCGACTTCCTCGGGCGTGCCATCCGCCTCGACCAGCAGTACCGCCGCCGCGTCCAGCGGGTAACCGGCGTGCACGAACTGCTCGACGGCGCGCGTGGCGGGCTGGTCCATCATCTCGAGCCCGGCCGGGATGATCCCGGCGCCGATGATCGCGCCCACCGCGGCGCCCGCCTTTTCCACATCGTCGAACGCCGCCAGCGCGACCTGCGCGAGCTGGGGCTTCGGCAGGAGCTTGACGGTGATCCGCGTGATGACGGCGAGCAGGCCCTCGCTGCCGGTGATCAGCGCGAGGAGGTCGTAGCCAGGCGCATCGAGCGCATCGGCGCCGAATTCGACGATCTCGCCGGTGATGAGCACTGCCCTGACCTTGCGGACATTGTGCACGGTGAGCCCGTACTTCAGGCAATGGACGCCGCCTGCATTCTCAGCGACATTGCCCCCGATCGAGCAGGCGATCTGCGACGACGGATCGGGCGCATAGAAGAGTCCATGGGCGTTCGCCGCGTCCGAGATCGCGAGATTGCGCACCCCGGGCTCGACGACCGCGGTGCGCGTCAACGGATCGATCGCCACGATGCGCCTGAATTTCGCGAGCGACAGCACCACGCCCCCGGCCACGGGCAGCGCGCCACCGGACAGGCTCGTGCCTGCGCCACGCGCCACGACCGGAACGCGCGCGGCGTGGCAAAGCTGCAGGATGCGGACGACCTGATCCTCGGTGTCGGGCAGCACGACGGCAGCAGGCAGCTCGCGATAGAGCGTCAATCCGTCGCATTCGTACGCACGCGTGTCCTCCGTTGCCGTCAGCAGCGACGAGGCGGGCACCAAGGCGGCAAGGGACGTGGTGAACGAGGGCTCCAGCATCGGTACATCCGTGCGGCAGCAGCGCGATTGTCGATCTGCGCGCCGATTATTTCACAAACGTCGGGCCCGGATCGGTCCCTGCGAGAATCGGCCGCCGGTTACGCCCGGAACAGCCCCGACATCGCACGTGGACCTCGCCTTGCGTCGATCCCGAATGCTGGTCGGCGCGGCACTCGCATGCGCGGCACCGGCCGCGACCAACTCAGCCACCGGGCATCGGCCGCAAATTCGTGCACGTCGCGACGATGATGCTGTAGCGCATCGGTTGTTCACTACGTTCGAACGCCTGGCACTATAATTGCTGAGCATTGGCCCATGGTGGATGCAAGCTACGTCGACGCAGTGCCGATGGATCCTTCCGAAATCTATGCGAAGACCGAGCTCGGCTTGCGGGAACTCAAGGAACGCACGCTCAATCTCCCGTTGACGCTGCGCAGCCTGCTGATCCTCGTCGACGGCAATTGCACCGTTGCTCAGGTGCTGGCGAAGGCGCGCGCGATCAAGCTCGACGAACGCGCGATGACCGCCCTGGAGCGAGGGGGACTGATCGCCAAGCGCTTCTCGGCACCATCGGTATCGGCTTCCCCGGACCTTCTGCGCGCGGGTCCGCAGCGCTCGCAGGACGAAGTAGAGCGCTACCTGCAGGCGCAGCAGATGATGAGCGACGCGATCAACGCGCATCTCGGCTTCCGGGGCTACGGCCTGATGATGCGCCTGCAGAAGACCGCCAACGTGCGGGACCTCCACGACCTGCTCCCCGACCTTGCGAAGGCGCTTGCCAAGCGCCTGGGCATCGAGCCCGCCACCCCGGTCGTCTCGTCGATCGAGCGCCTCCTCACCGGTCCCTGACCACCCTCCCCGGTCGAGCGTCGGCGCGCCTGCGCCCGGCTGCGGCACTCACGTTCTGGACTGCTTCACCTCGCGCTGTCGAGCCGTGGCGTCATCACTCCGGCGACGATCTTCGCCAGCCTGCGCTGGCTCGTCTCCGAAGGGTGCAGTCCGTCGTCGCTGAACATCTCCGCCCTGGGTGAAAACCTGACCGGGATATGCACGATGTCGGGCACGCGCTCGAGCGCGTCCCGGGCGACCTGGTCGAAGCGTCGCACGCGCATCCCCACGATCCAGCGCAGGGGCCGCCGCAGCTTCGGAAACTCGTCGAGCGGCGGCAGACCCAGGCAAGCAATGACGGCACCGGGCGAATGCTTGCGCAGTTCGTGCAGGAGCTTGAGCAGCTGCCGGCGATAACGGGCGCTGCGCTCGAACTTCAGGACGTCGTTGACGCCCACCGACACCAGGATCGCGTCGAACGTCCGCGGCGGCAGCCCGGGAACGACGTCGACGCGCACGTCCCGCGCGCTCGCCCCGATCCTCCCCGCTGCATGCCAGTTGACCTCGCGCGACAACCGCCCCGACATGAAGCGGGCCACTTGCGCCACGGTCGACTGCTCGATTCGACGCGCGCCGACGCCAGCGATGATCGAATCGCCGATGGCCAGAAAATGCAGGGGGTCGCCGCGTCCGATCCTGCCCTCCTGAGGACCGACGGGCGGCAGGAAACTCAGTGCATGACGTCGCAATGCGAACGCCTGCGAGAACATCACCGGGAACAGCGCATAGATGAAGATCCGCCCGACGAGCCTGCGCGCGAGCTCCGCCGCCGAGAAATTCCGATCTGAGATCTCGGGAGCGTTCAAGGGTCGATCACGTTCGGGCTGGAGCGTCGGAGCGGACACCGTGGCATCGGGCCGAGGATAGCGCATGCCGCAGGTCCCGCAAATCACTGCGCGCACCGCCCGGGCGCGACACCCCGGTGCGCCGCGCGGCGGCACGACGCCGGAGTGCCGCCACGCGACCGAGGGCCGGATCGTCGGGGGCCACGCTGCCGCCGTCGTACTTTGGCGACGTCGGTGCTATCCTGACGCTCGATGCGCAACGGAGCGTCATCATGAACGCGCCTGCCGAGCTTCTCGATCCGTCACCCCCGTCGACAATCGATCCGCAAGACCTCCACGGATTCGAGATGGTTCGCCGTCTCGTCGGCTACCCGACCGTGAGCCGCGACTCGAACCTTGCGCTGATCGAATGGGTCCGTGCGTTCCTCGAAGGGCACGGCGCGACGACGACGATGACCTGGAACGACGAGAGGACCAAGGCCAATCTGTTCGGCACCCTCGCCGCCAGCGACGGCAACTCGACGCACGAGGGCATCGTCCTGTCCGGCCACACCGACGTCGTGCCTGTCGACGGCCAGCCATGGACGACCGATCCATTCGTCGCGACGCTGAAAGGCGACCGGCTCTACGGCCGGGGCGTCGCCGACATGAAGAGCTTCGCGGCGATCGCCCTCGCTTTCGTGCCTGAGTTCCAGCGTCGCGGGCTCATGCGGCCGCTGCATTTCGCGTTGTCCTACGACGAGGAGGTCGGCTGCATCGGCGTGCGCCGCCTGATCGCCGACGTGGTCGCGAAAGGCTGGAAGCCGGCGGGTTGCATCGTCGGCGAACCCACGGGCATGCAGCTCGTCGTCGCGCACAAGGGCAGGACGACCTGGCGCTGTCGGGTCCGCGGGCACGAGGCGCATTCGTCGCTGACGCCCAAGGGGGTCAACGCGGTCGAGATCGCCTGCGGGATCGTCGCCTGGATCACCGAGCAGGCAAGACGCTTCCGCGACCGCGGCAATCGCGACGGTGCCTACGACGTGCCCTACACGAGCGTGCACGTCGGCACCATCCATGGCGGCACCGCGCTCAACATCGTGCCGCGCGATTGCGCATTCGACTTCGAGATGCGCAACTTGCCGCTCGACGACCCGAAGCTGTTCGAGGCCGAGCTGCGCCGGCATGCCGACACGCTGTTGCGGGCGATGCACGCGGTCGATACCGCCACCTACATCGAGTTCGATCGGGTGACGTCCGCCGCGGGATTCGATGCCGGTGCCGACAGCGCGATCGCGGCGCTCGGCCGGGATTGCAACGCCAATTCGGAATGCGCCAAGGTGTCGTTCGGCAGCGAGGCGTCGCTGTTCCACGGTGCGAATATTCCCACCGTGCTCTGCGGTCCCGGCCACATTGCGCAGGCGCACCAGCCCGACGAGTGGATCAGCCTCGACCAGCTGGCACGCTGCGAGGCCTTCATGCTGCGTCTCGCCGACCGCGTCTGCGCGAGCTGATGCGGCGTCGGCCGGAGCCAGCCGCGCGACGATGAATGCGCCGGGCCCTGCGGCCGCGATCGACGTCACGCTTCCGGACATCTCGCGCTGGTCCGAGGGCAATGCCGGGGCGCCTTATGTCTGGCGCTGCACGGGTGAGCGAGCCGGCCCGCGGGTCACGATCCAGGCGCTGACGCACGGCAACGAGGTCTGCGGCGCGATCGCGCTCGACTGGCTGCTCGCGCAACGATTCCGCCCGACGCGCGGGACGCTGACCCTCATATTCGCCAATGCGCCCGCCTACGAGACCTTCGATCGACGTGACCCGTTCGCTTCGCGCTGTCTCGACGAGGATTTCAACCGCCTCTGGGACCCGCCGGTGCTCGACGGACCGCGCCGCACGCGCGAGCTCGCGCGAGCTCGCGAATTGCGTGGCTTCTACGACGCGACCGATTTCCTGCTCGACCTGCACTCGATGACCGACCCCTGCCCCCCGCTGGCACTCGCCGGGCGTCAGCGCAAGGGCCTCGAGCTGGCCCAAGGCGTCGGGATTCCCGAGTACGTCATCATCGATGCAGGTCATCGATCGGGACGCAGGCTGCGCGATTACGCGCATTTCGACGACCCCGCCGATCCGCGCAGCGCGCTGCTGGTCGAATGCGGCCAGCATTGGGAGCAGGCAGCCCCGTTCGTCGCCAGGCAGGCGACGCTTCGCTTCCTGCGGCATTTCGGCATGGCGCCGGCCGCGTTCCTCGACGCCCATCTGGATGCCGCCGGGCCGCCGGTGCAACGGACGATCGAGATCACCGACGTCGTGACCATTGGCAGCCCCGACTTCGCCTTCGCGCTCCCCATGAACGGCATGATGACCGTCGCCGACGGCGGAACGCTGCTCGCGCTTGACGGCGGGCGGGAGATCCGCTCGCCCTACGACGACTGCCTGATGATCATGCCGACGCGGCGCCCGCGGCGAGGCGAGACGGCCGTGCGGCTCGGGCGCTACGTCCGCTGAATGCTCCGTGTGGCGGCAGGCGCCAAGGCGTCTCAGTGCCCGGGAATGTCGTACCAGTACCGCCGCCCGCGCTCGCGCTCGGCGATTGTCGCCACCGGATTCCCGGGCATCAGTTCGACGGTGATCGCGCCTTGAAGATCGGTGCGCGGACTTGCGGCGCCGGCGCGGACGTAGCGCGCGAGGATCTCGTCGCGCGGGTGTCCGAAGCGATTGCGATAGCCTGCGGCAATGACCGCGACCCGTGGCGACACCGCGCCGACGAACGCCGGGGTCGACGATGTGCGCGAGCCGTGATGCGGCACGACCAGGACGTCTGCGCGCAGTCCGTGCGCATTCCGGGCAAGCAATTCGAGCTCCGACGCCGCCTCGATGTCGCCGGTCAGCAGCACGCTCCCGGCACGCGTCACGACGCGCAACACGCAGGAGTAGTCGTTGCTCTTGCGTGGCGCACCGGAGTAGGCGCTACGGTCCGGATGGAGGATCTCGAACGCCACGCCGTCCCATTCCCATCGATCACCGGCACCGCAGCGCACCGCATTCGCTGCTGCGCCCTTGGGTCCGCCAGTCACCGTCGCGACGACGGGATGGTCGGCAGGCAGCGAGGACAGGAGTCTTGCAACAGGGACCGCGCCGAGGACCGACAGCGCGCCGCCCGAGTGGTCGGTGTCCGCATGACTGATGACCAGCGTATCGAGCCTCGCGACGCCGGCGGCACGCAGGAACGGTGCGACGATGCGCCCCCCGGCATCGACGCTGTCGGTGAACCTCGGCCCGGCATCGTAGAGCAGCGCGTGATGCGCGGTCGAGACGAGCGCTGCGAGTCCCTGCCCCACGTCGAGGACGACGACGCGAGCGCCGCCGACCGGCACGCCGGGCGGTGGGGACAGCAGCATCGGCAGCGCGCACAGCATGCCGAGTGGTCGCCCCGGCACGCCGCGCGGGGCGAAAAGCCACAGCACCCCCGCGATCGCGACGACGACGGTCCACCCCGGCGGCGCGTGCGCCGTCCACACGGCGGCGGGAAGCGCGGCGAGCCATTCGAGGTAACCGATCAGTGCCGCGAGCACGGCGTGCGCAAGGTGCCACGGCAGGCCGACGGGTGCGACGATGCCGGCGAGCGCGAGTGGCACGACACCGAGCGTCACCATCGGGATTGCAATGGCGTTCGCCAGCGCCGACGCGATCGACACCTGCTGGAAGAGTGCGAGCGTTCCCGGTACCAGCCCCAGCGTGACCACCCACTGTGCGCGGGCGGATTCGTGCATCGTCCGGCAGAGGCGAGCACGCAGGCCTGGTTCCGGCGGGATCGCCAGCCGTCCGGCGCCGGCATGAAGCAGCAACCCGACCGCTCCGAACGACAACCAGAATCCCGGGGACAGCCCCGCCCATGGGTCCCATGCCAGGACCGCAAAGAGCGACCACAGCCATACCAGTGGCGCGGTGCCGGGCCGCCCGAGCCACAACCCCGCGGCCGCGACCATCAGCATCAGCAGCGTGCGCACCGCCGGCACTTCGGCGCCCGCGAGGAGCACATAGCCGCAGGCCACGGCGGCGCCGACGAGGGTTGCGAGCTTGCGCGCAGGAATGCGCGAGGTCAGCGTCGTGCTGCGGCGCAGGACCCAAAGCACACAGGCACCGGCCAGCGTCGCGAATACCGTGACGTGCAGGCCGGAGATCGAGACCAGATGCGTGATGCCGGTGCGATTGAATACGCTCCACTGCGCCTCGGGAATGGCGCGCTGGTCACCGATTGCGAGGGCCACGAGGACACCGCGATATGGTGCATCGCCGAGTACCGCCGCGATCCGGTCCCGAATCCTCTCCCGCGCGCGCTCGACTCGGTCGCTCGGGCGGCCGGCGAACTCGCCGATGCGCGCGTTGCGCGGATCGTCGCGCACGTAGCCAGTTGCGCGGAGGTTGTGCTCGAGCAGCCAGGCCTCGAGATCGAATCCATGCGGATTGACGTTGCCGTGCGGTCGCTTGAGGCGCAGCATCAGCGTCCAGCGCTCGCCCGCATGCACGATGGGGCGCGGCGCGGACGCGGCGTCGCCGCTCCCCCGCTGCGCGAACCACGCGAGCGACACCCGCCGCGGGACCGTCGCGCCGCGGGTCAGTACCCGCTCGATCGCGAACGCGAATCGCGCGCCGCTGTCTCCCTGGTGCGGCAGGCCGTCGACGACACCGGTGACGCGTATGTCGCGGTCCTCCCACGCCGCGGGCATCGCGTCGGCGAGCCGGAGATCGGCGCGCCCGGCAGCGTAGAAGAAGCCCAGCGACGCGGATGCGGCGAACACAAGCGCGAGCGCCAGCGTTCCTGCGAACGTCGCCATCGCGCGCGGTGCCGCAGCAGAATTCCGCATCGCGGATGCGCCAGCCGCGCTGGCGGCGACGCGCAGGGCAATGGCGCCTGCCGCCACTGTCGCGCAGGACGCGAGCATCGCGAGCATCCAGGGCGCCTGCGGCAGCTGCGCGCACCGCTGCAGCGCGCTCGCGCCGATCGAAAATCCCGCGAGGACCGCGCCGACCGGGAATGACATGCACGGATGCCCGCGGGTTGGATGCATCCATCCTCCGCGACGATGTGATGCCGGCGCGATCGTCCTTTCGGCCGATGCGCGAGGCGCCGGGCGGGGTCGGCGGGGGTGCTGCGGTCGCGATTGACCCGGGCGTCCTGCGGTGCCCGGACGCGACCGGGTGCTCAGGTCGCTGTGCCGGTCGGGGACGGGGCGAGAGCTGCGGCGAGATCGGCGACGAACCGGTCCACCGCCGCTGCGGGTGTATCCCACGCGCACATCAGGCGCACGCCGGTCTCGCCGACGAACGGATAGAAATGCCAGCCTTTGGCGTACAGCGCGTCGATCGCGGCCCTCGGCAGGTCGACGAACACCCCGTTCGCCTGCACCGGGGCGAGAAGACGCGCCTGCGGGAACGCCTCGAGTGCGCCGGCAAGCCGGCGCGCCATCGAGTTGGCGTGCGCTGCATGCTTGAGCCACGCACCGCCCTTCATCACCCCGAGCCAGGGCGCGGCGAGGAAGCGCATCTTGGAAGCGAGCTGCCCGGCCTGCTTGCGGCGACGCGCGAATTCGTCGGCGAGCTCGCGATCGAAGAACAGGATCGCCTCGCAGCCCGGCAAGCCATTCTTGGTGCCGCCCAGGCACAGCACGTCGACGCCAGCGCGCCAGCTGGTGTCGGCCGGCGCGCAACCCAGAGACGCGACCGCGTTGGCGAAGCGCGCGCCGTCCATCTGCACGCGCATGCGCCGCGCGTGGGCCGCGTCGCACAGCGCCGCAACCTCTGCAGGGGTGTAGACGGTGCCGAGCTCGGTCGCCTGAGTCAGCGACAGCGCCCGCGGACGCGACGAATGCTCGTCGTGCGGGGCCACTGCCGTGCCGGCGACCGCGTCCGGCGTCAGCTTCGCGTCGGGCGCTTCGACGATCAACAGCGTCGCGCCGCCACTCATGAACCCGGGCGCACCGCATTCATCGACGTTGATGTGCGCCATCGCGTGACAGACGATCGCGTCGGTGCTGCGGCAGATCGACGCCAGCGCGAGCGAATTCGCCGCGGTCCCGTTGAACACGAAATAGACGTCGCAGTCGGTCTCGAAGACGGCGCGGATCTCGTCGCCGGCCGCGCGCGTCCAGTCGTCGGCGCCGTAGCCCGAGGCGTGTCCTTTGTTCGCGGCTTCGAGCGCCTGCCACGCCTCGGGGCAGATGCCGGCGTTGTTGTCGCTCGCAAACTGCGGTGCCATGGCCGCCGGGGCGTCCGTCACAGCCGCTCGCCCACCCAGTCGGGAACCGATTTCAGGGCCTGCGGCAGCGCTGCGGGGTTGGTGCCCCCGGCCTGCGCCATGTCGGGGCGCCCGCCGCCCTTGCCGCCGA
>DASYXO010000196.1:0-6689 GCA_035934825.1 Casimicrobiaceae bacterium | reverse complement strand
GGGTAGCCGCCGGCGGGGGTCAGCGCGTCGGGCGCGAATGCCGCGTAGCCGTCGACGGCAAGGCGGCGCGCGACATCCTCGATGTAGGGATTGAGCCCGCGGTTCTCGTGCACGACGACGACACAGGGCCAGGGCCCGCTGCCCGCCGCGGGACGCGCCAGATAGCCCCGCACCGTTCCCGAGCCTCGCGGCGACGCGTAGCTCAGATACTCGGCGCGGATGCGCGCATCGTCCTTCTTCACCTGTTCGGCGAGCGCGTAGTTCGGCGTGAGGCTTTGCAGCATCGCGACCGCCGTGAAGCCACCGACCGAGTGCCGGGCCGCCCGGTCGAGAAACTCGCGCCGGGACAGCATGCCGTGGATGTAGCCGTCGAAGAGGTTCAGGACTTCCTGCGGGAATTCAGCCGCCTTCCTGCGTCCCATCGCGTTTCTCCTTTGCGAGCTCGAACGCCCGCGCCAGCAGCTCGTACGATCGATGCCTGGGCGCTGCGTCATAAGTCCAGGTGACAACGACCAGCTCGTCCAGGCCCAGACGCTGCGCCAGCTCGGTCAGGCGCTCGCGCAGCTCCTCGGGGGTGCCGACGAATGCCTTGCGGCGCAGCGCATCGATGGTCGCGCGCTCCGCGTCGCTGTAGAGCCACGCGTCGGCCTCCTCGGGCGCGACCAGGGGCCTGCGGATCCCCTGCTCGAAACCGACGCGCCAGAATTCGCGCGTCTTCAGCAGGCGTCGCGCTTCGGCATCGCTGTCCGCGGCAAGGGCCCACACGCAGATTGTCGCCTGTGGGTGCGGATGGCGTTGGCTCGGCCGGTAGTTTCGGCGGTACAGCTCCAGTGCCTGCTCGACGCCGCGACCGTCGCTGAAGAAATACGCGAACGCGTACGGAAGGCCGAAATGCGCGGCAAGCTGCGCGCCGTAGTCCGAGCTGCCGAGGATCCACAGCTCCGGCGCCGTAGGGCCGGTCGGGTGCGCGCGGATCGCGGCGAACGGATGGCCCTTCTGCAACGGAAGCCCGCCGACCCAGGCCTGCAGGTCCTGCACCTGCTGCGGAAACTCGTTGGCGGCATCCGCATGGGCATTCAGCGCGTAAGCGGTGCGCATGTCCGATCCCGGCGCGCGGCCGACACCGAGGTCGATACGTCCCGGCGCGATCGCCTCCAGCACGCGGAACTGCTCGGCGACCTTGAGCGCCGAATAATGCGGGAGCATGACGCCCGCGCTGCCGATGCGGATGCGCGAGGTCGTCGCGGCGATCGCGGCCATCAGGACCTCCGGCGCCGTGCCGACGATGCTGTCGCTGTTGTGGTGCTCGGACACCCAGTAGCGGTGGTAGCCCAGCGCATCGCAGTGCCGCGCAAGCGCGAGGGTCTCGCGGATCGCGACGTCCTGGGTCGCGCCCTTGGCGGAGGTCGACTGGTCGAGGACCGAGAGCTTCATGCCGATCGCCCTGCCCGCCGCGCAGGCGAGGGCACCGCGTCGTCGGCGTCCCAGTCGGGCTGCGGCACCGTGCGTGCAACCAGCGCCCCGGTCGCGGCGATGCCCGCGAGCACGAGGAAAATCACGCGGTACGCCCCATCGAGGTGCGAAACCAGCGACTCGCGGTCGGCCCGCGACAGCGCGTCGCCGTTGCCGCCGCCGGCCTCGATCGCGCGGTCGAGGCTTACCGGCAGTCCGCCGCCGGCAGTGCCGAGCAGCGCCACCAGCAGCGTGCCGACGATCGCCGTGCCTGCCGCGCCGCCGATCGAGCGCGAGAACGAGATCGTGGCCGTCGCCGCACCCAGCGCCTCGCGCCCGGCCGCGTGCTGCACGACGACCTGCGTCGGAGGCATCACCATCGACAGGCCCATGCCGACGAATCCGGTCAGCGCCATCACGATCCAGGTCGGCGCACGCGCGACGCTCGCCGCGAGCAGCAAGAACGTGACTGCTGCGAGCGCGAGCCCGGCCTGCGGAAACAGCGTCGTATTCCCGGTCTGGGCGATCATCCGGCCCACCAGCGAGGAGACGAGCGCCATCGTCAGCGTGATCGGCAGCAGCAGCAGCCCCGAGGTGCCGATGCCCACGCCGCGGCCGAGCTGGAGGTAGAGGGGAAGATAGAGGACGGTGCCGAAGAGGACCGCGGCGAAGCAGAACACGACGACGTCCGAACGGATTATTGCCGGATAACCCAGGTAGCGGACGGGGATCACCGGATGCTCGAAGCGCGTCTCCCACCACCCCAGAGAGAGGTAGCCCGCAGCTGCGATCCCGACCAGTGCGAGCAGTTGCCAGTCACCCCAGCCGTAGCGGTGCCCTGCCGACGACAGCGCATAGAGCAGTGCCGCCGTCGCCACCGCGAACAGGACCGCGCCGACGTAATCGAGGCGGAACGATTGCGGCCGCCGCGCCAAGGGCATCGGCGGTATGCGAATGGCGAGCAGCCAGGCGATCAAGCCCAGCGGAAGATTGATCGTGAAGATGGCGCGCCAGCCGAAATGCTCGGTCAGGTAGGCGCCGAGTATCGGACCGGCGGTGCTCGAGAGCGTGAACAGGATCGCGAAATAGCCCGCGAAACGGCCGCGCTCGCGCGGCGCCACGTGCTCCCCGATCAGCGCCTGGGCGAGCGTCATCAATCCTCCACCACCCAGGCCCTGCACGGCGCGAGCGACGATCAGCGCGAGCAGCGTCGGCGCGAAGGCGCAGGCGGCCGACGCCAGCGTGAACACGGCCAGCGCTACCATCAGCATCCGGCGACGGCCGAAGTGATCGCTCAGGTGCCCGTACAAGGGTGCTGCGATCGTCGCCGCGAGCAGGTAGGCGACGACGACCCACGACAGGTCGGTGAAGCCGTGCAGCGAGCTCGCGATCGTCGGCAACGCGCTCGCGAGGATCGTCTGGTCGGCGGCTGCCAGGAACATCGCGACCATGACGCCCGGGAATACCCGGCGGAATGCCTGCCGCGTGGCTTCGTGCGTCGCGCTCACCTCGCGCCCCCGTGTGCGCGCCGGTGCACGCCTTTGCGGCAATTGCTCGAAGGCTTCCTCATCGCGACCACGATGTTAGCGCGTTCGCTCGCCCTGCCCCGGTGAGCGAGCCATTTGCGGTGTACCGTGAGATCTACCTTGCCTGGCAGACCCGGCGCAGCGGTGGCACACTGGGACCGCTAATCGGAAACTCGGCAGTCCCGCTCACGCCGCGAAGGAGATCGTCATGCCGTCTGCAGGGCAATGCGTGCTCGGGCTGGTCCTCGCCGCGGCCGTCAGTGCGCCGACGTGGGCGCAGTCCCCGACCTGCGAGGTCAGGCACCAGCCCTTCGTGCAGTCGGGCGTCGCGCACGGGACCATGCGCGTGGTCAACAATGGCGGGCCCTGCGGATTCAACTTCAAGATCGCCGGCAAGTTCGACCCGAGCAGCTGGAAAGTCGAGCAGGCGCCGCAGCACGGCAGGGTCGAGGCCAGCGGAAGCCGCGTCGAGTACTTCCCCGAAACCGGCTATGTGGGTCCCGATGCGTTCACCGTCGCGGTCTTCGGCGTCAACCCGATGATTAGACTCGCCAACAAATCGCGCGACGGGCGCTTCGCGATTTCCGTCCACGTTCGCGCCGCGCCGTAGCCGGCGCCGCGCCGCGCATCGTCTCGCGCAGGCAGCCGCCGGGTCCCGCGCCGGTGATTACTTCGCCGGCTTGGCCTGGTACCAGGCCGCGTAATCCTTCTTGAGGTGCGCAAGCTTCGGAAGATCGTTGTAGACGATGTACGGCTGGTCGGGATGCAGCTCGAGGTAGTTCTGGTGATAGTCCTCGGCCGGGTAGAACTTGTCGAGCGGCACGACCTGCGTGACGATCGGCTTCGGGAACGCCTTCGTCTGGTCGAGCTGAGCGATGTAGCGCTGCGCGATCTCCTTCTGCTGATCGTTCGCATAGAACACCACCGACCGGTACTGCTTTCCGTCGTCGGGACCCTGGCGGTTCAGTTGCGTCGGGTCGTGCGCGACGTCGAAGAACACCTTGAGCAGTTCGGCATAGGAGACCTTCGACGGGTCGTAGGTGACCTTCACCGACTCTGCATGACCGGTCGTGCCGGTCCCGACCACCAGGTAGTGGGCCGTAGCCGCGCTGCCGCCCGAATAGCCCGATACGACGCGCGACACGCCCTTGACGTGCTTGAAAACGGCGTCCACGCCCCAGAAGCAGCCGCCGGCGAACACCGCCGTCGCATTGCCGCTGCCCGCAGGCTCGGGCTGCGGTCCGGCGTAATCTGGAATGGCCGCCTGCGCAGTGCCGCTCGCCAGCGCAAGAAGGAACAATCCGGTAGGGACAAGGCGCATGGTCAGCTCCGGTGGTCGTCGATGCACGAGATGTCGCTTGAAATCATGCCCGCCTTACGCGCGGAGGCGGCTCGGCCACGGTGCCGGTGGCCGCCGGTACCCGCAACCATATCGGAGCCTCGCCGCTGCCCGACGGCATGATGACCGGGCCGCCGCGGCAAGCGGGGCGATTGCGCGGGAAAGCGGATTTGACACTGTTGGCCGCGAATTCGTTTCCGCTTTGACCCCGTTCGCCGGCGCGCTACCTGGTGCCCAGGACTGGGTCGCCGGCGTCAGGCAGGGGCCGATGTGCCGGACCCCGGGCGCGCGGCACGGCGCGCCCGCACCGCCGCTACGCTCGACGCGTGGACGGGTGCAGCCTGCTGCTGCGCGGGACACCGGCCAGCAGGTATTCCATCTGGTCGGCGAGGATGCGGCGATTGCGCAGGATGAAGTGCTCGTGCCGGCTGGGCACGTAGGGCACGTAGAGGAGCGGCATGTTCGCCTGCTCCGGCGCGCGATTGCCCTTGCGCGTATTGCAGGGGCGGCAGGCGGTGACCGAGTTCGTCCAGGTGTCGCGCCCGCCGCGCGATGCGGGGACGATGTGATCGCGCGACAAGTCGCGGTATTGATGGCGCTCGCCGCAGTACGCGCACACCTGCCGGTCGCGCGCGAACAGCATCGGGTTGGTGAGGCTTGGCGTGTGCGCGGGCGGATGGCCGGCGCTGCCCTTGATGGCGAGGATCGATTTGGTCGCGATTCGCGAGCGTGTGCCGTCGCGCTGCCATCCACCTCGGAATTCGCGGACGATTGCGCCGAGCGACCATGCGACCATCTGCCGTGCGTGGTAGGTGATGGCCCCCTCGAGCTCGACCCACGCCTGCGGCAGCCCGGCCATGTCGACGGTGAGTACCAGCGGATCCATTGGGGGATTCTAATGCCTGCCAGGGGCCGGAGGCATCTGCCCTTACATCGCCCGGCTCCGGGGAGCGCAGGACAATCAACGGCGCGGAACGGGCTCCGGATGACGGCATTCGTGCGGGACCCCGATCGGGTATCGCGCCGGGTCCCCGCTGCACCGCGCGCGCACCCCGGACGACGCGACATTCGCGCAACAACGGCGCAGAATCGCCGCGACCTCGGCCGCACGCGAGGGGCATTCCAGACTCCGGAGGTGCCAATGCCGCAGCCTTCCACCCTTCCCGCGCCGGCGATGCCGCGACCCCGGCGGCGTGCCGAGACCGCGCGACGCCGGGCCGCCGGCGCGACGCTCGCGCTTTTCGCAGCCAGCCTCGCCTTCCCGGCATTCGCATACACCGTCGTCGAGTACTACAACGCGGCCCTCGACCATTACTTCATGACGCCGCTGCCCGCCGAGATCAGCGCGCTGGACTCCGGAAGCATCGCCGGCTGGACGCGCACCGGGCTCGTGTTCGATGCGTTCGCGTCGTCCGCGGCGGCCGGCGGGGCCACAGTCAATCCGGTGTGCCGGTTCTACATTCCGCCTCAGCACGGCGATTCGCATTTCTTCTCTGCGTCTCCCGACGAGTGCCAGGCGGTGCTCGCGAAGATCGGCACCGATCCCAACTTCAGCGGCTACGTCTACGAGACGCCCGCCGAGTTCTACATCGCGTTGCCCGACACGACGACGGGGGCCTGCCCGTCGGGAACGGTCGCGGTCTACCGATTGTGGAACGATCGGGCCGATTCCAATCACCGCTACACGGCCGACCTCCCGACGCGCGACGCGATGATCGCGCGCGGCTACGTCCCTGAGGGCTACGGACCGATGGGCGTGGCGATGTGCACGCCGCGCGCGGGTATCGCCGATTCGCAGGTGCGCCTGACCGGCGCCTCGCCGTTTACGCCTGGCTGCGATGGTGCGCCGGCGACCGGCGTGCCCTATCTCGGCGCCGCGGTCGAGCCGATGATCGCGATCGACCCACAGGACTCCTCGCACATGATCGGCGTCTTCCAGCAGGACCGCTGGTCGGACGGCGGCGCGCGCGGACTGCGCACCGGGTATTCGTTCGACGGTGGGCTCACCTGGTCGCTGACGCAGGCCGCGTTTTCGCACTGCACCGGTGGCAACGCCGCCAACGGCGCGAATTTCGCGCGCGCCAGCGACCCCTGGGCGACGATCGGCCCCGACGCCGTCGCCTACCAGATTGCGATCGCCTTCAATGGGGCGACGTTTGCGCAAGGCTCGTCGAGCGCGGTGCTGGCGAGCCGGTCGACCGACGGCGGCCGCACCTGGAGCGCGCCAGCGACGCTGATCGCCGACGGCAGCGCGTTCTTCAATGACAAGGAATCGATCACTGCCGACCCCCGGACGCCCGGTGTCGCCTATGCGGTGTGGGATCGGCTCGCGCCAAGCGGCAGCGGTCCCACGTATTTCTCCCGCACGACCG
>DASYXO010000192.1:0-5924 GCA_035934825.1 Casimicrobiaceae bacterium | reverse complement strand
GCAACGCGGCCGCAGCGAGAGACACATGGATGTCATCGAGTCCGCCGAGGACCTGCGCAAGCGGCTGCGCGATGCCGGGCGCGTCGCGTTCGTGCCGACGATGGGCAACCTGCACGACGGCCACCTGTCGCTGATGCGCGTCGCGCGACAGCACGCCGACTTCGTCGTCGCCAGCATCTTCGTCAATCGCCTGCAATTCGGCCCCAACGAGGATTTCGACCGCTATCCGCGGACCATCGACGCGGACTGCGCCGGAATCCGCAAGGTCGGCGTCGACGTGCTGTTCGTGCCGCACGAGCAGGACATGTACCCGCAGCCGCAGGTGTACCGCGTGCAGCCGCCACCCCTCGCGGAAGAGCTCGAAGGCGCTTTCCGACCCGGATTCTTCGACGGCGTATGCACGGTGGTGCTGAAGCTCTTCAACCTGGTCCAGCCCGACGTGGCGGTGTTCGGCAAGAAGGACCGGCAGCAGTTGAAGATCGTCCGCGGCATGGTGCAGCAGTTCAACCTGCCGATCCAGGTCGTCGCCAGCGAGACGGTGCGCGCCGACGACGGGCTGGCACTGGCGTCGCGCAACAACTACCTGACGCCGACCGAGCGCGCCGAGGCGCCGCGACTGTACCGGACGCTGCGCAAGATCTGCGACGCGATCGCCGGCGGGCGCACCGATTACGCCAACCTCGAGGCGGAGGGGCGCGCCGAACTGGCACGCAACGGCTGGAAGGTCGACTACGTCGCGGTCCGCCACGGCCTCGCGCTGCGCATCCCGCACCCCGAAGGCTACGATCACCCGAACCTCTTGATCGTGCTCGGCGCCGCGACGATCGGGTCGACGCGCCTCATCGACAACCTCGACGTCATCCCCAAGGAAGGCGACTGACGGCGCGCGAGGTCGCCGGTCGCCTATTGCACTACGCGGACGGCGCCGCCCGCACCGCGCGCCGCGATGCACGCATTGCCAGCCAGTTCGCGTACACGGCGACGACGACGCCGATCGCCGCGAGCGGCGTCCAGCGATAGCCCTCGAACAGCGTCGATAGCAGCAGCGCCACCACGGGTGTGGCGACGCCCACGTAGGCGGCGGGTCCCGGGCCGACGCTCCCCAGGAGCGTCAGGTAGGCGCCGAAGGCGACGATGCTGCCGAAGACGGCAAGGTAGAGGAGCGACACGACGTACGCCGGGCGCAGATCGAGGGTCCACGCGGTTCCCTGCGCGACGGCGACCGCGGCTGCGGAGGCCGCCCCCCAGGCCATGCCCCAGGCGGCGCCGGACAGCACGGGAATGCGCGCCCGCTGGTTGCGCACGGCCGCAAGGTTGCCGCCGGTGGCAACCAGCGTCCCGCCCAGCCCGAAGGCGACGCCGAGCGCCGCATCGCCGCCGTGACGCGCCTGCAACAGCTCGGGTGCAAACAGCAGCGCCACGCCGACGACCCCCAGCGCCGCGGCGCCCAGCGTACTCGCCGTCAGCGGCGTGCCGAACAGCAAGCGGCCGCCGATCGGATTCATGAACACGATGGTCGAGAACAGCACCGCGACCAGCCCCGATGTCGCGTAACGCTCGGCTTCGTAGACCGCAACGTAGTTGAAGCCGAACAGCAGCGCGCCCTGCAGCGCGATGAAGGCGTGCGCGCGCGCGGAGAAGCGCAGCGAGCGCCCGGTCGCCATGCACCACGCGGCGAGCAGCACGGCGGCGATCGCGAAGCGGTACGCGACCGAGACCTCGGGCGCGACCACGCCCAGCTGGAACTTGATCGCGAGCCAGGTCGAGCCCCAGATCGCCGTGGCGATGAGGAACAGCGAGACGGGTGAGCGAAGGGCAGGCATGGCGGGATTCTAGCGGCCCCCGCCTGCGCACGGCCGGTTCGCGCGCGACTAGCACGCCAAGTCGCGGTTGCCAATCGGCCGCTTAGATGACCGCGGAAAACTGACAGTGAATCGCGGGCGGTGAATTCGCTAGGCTCCGAATCAGCCGATCGGGGGAGCCGCCATGGTCGATCCGCTTGCCGCCGTGAAACCGCGCTGTCTGATTCTGCTGGTCGCGGGCACGCTCGCCGCGATGGCCTGCATCCGCCTCGCCGATGCGACGTCGCGCTCCGAGCAGCAACGGGCACTCGAAGGCTACGGCCGGCTGCCGATGCTCTTCGAGCCCCTGGAAGATCCGACGGGGGCCGGCCTCCGTTACATCGCCCGAGGGAGTGGATACCGGGCGGCGATTTCCAGGCGCGGAGCGCAGATCGCGTTTCCGGCCCCGGCGGGCCAGGACAGCCGGACGCCCGCCGCAAATGCGTTGACGGTCGTCGAAATTGCATTTGCCAACGCCGACGCGCGCGCGTCCATTCGCGGCCTCGACGCGCAATCGACCCGCATCCACCACCTGCGCTCACGTTCCGGTGATTCCGACCGTACGGATGTTGCCACCTACACGCGGGTCGCGATCGACGCCGTGTATCCCGGCATCGACGCGATCTTCTACGGCAGTGCGCATGGACTCGAATACGACCTGATCGTCGCGCCGGGGGCCGACCCATCCCGAGTTCGGCTGCGGATTGACGGCATCACGGGAATGGAGGTCGTCGACGGCGGCGATCTTCGGCTCGACACCGGACGCGCTGCCATGATGCTGCATCAACCCGTCGCCTACCAGGAGCGCGACGGTGCGCGCGAGCATGTCGAGAGCGGCTACGTGCTCGGCACCGGCAACGTCGTGGGAATCCGCGTCGGGCCGTATGACCGCTCGCGCCGGCTGGTGATCGATCCGGTGGTGTCCTACGCGACCTACCTCGGCGGATCCCTCACCGAAACGGGGGTCGCGGTGGCCGTCGACACCGATGGCAATGCGTACGTCACGGGTTTCACGATGTCGCCCGACTTCCCCACGCTGTCGGCCTGGGACCGATCATTGGGCAAGCGCAATGATACCGACGTGTTCGTCGCCAAGTTGAATCCCACCGGGTCCGGACTCGTGTATGCGACGTACCTGGGAGGCGCGACTGGCATCGATCGTGGCATCGGCATTGCCGTCGACGCCAGCGGAAGCGCGTACGTCACCGGCACGACCTCGGTTGGCGATTTCCCTGTTACCGCCGGCGCCTATCAGCAAGCCACGCCGCTGGGCGGTACGTTCATTGCCAAGCTTGCGCCCGCGGGAAATGCGCTGGTTTATTCGACGTACCTGGCCGGCGCCAAGGTCGCGTCGATCGCGGTGGACAGAACCGGAAGCGCGCTGGTCACCGGCACCGCATCGGCATCCTTCGCGACGACCGTCAATGCTTTGCAGCGAACGCTTCCTCCCGGGCTCACCGAAGGTGGATTCGTGCTGAAGCTCGATCCGGCAGGTTCGGCCGCCCGCTATGCGACCTTTCTTCCCGGCAACGGCGCCAATCAAGGGAATGCGATTGCCGTCGACCGCCAAGGCAACGCATACGTCGCAGGATGGACGACCGCAGTGGACTTTCCTTCGATCGACGCCTTCCAGCCCGCCCTCAAGGGCCAGAGAGACGGGTTCGTCGTGAAGCTCGACCCAGCGGGTTCGCGCATCATCTATTCAACCTACCTGGGAGGGCTCCTCGACGACGCGATCAATGCGATCGCCGTCGATGCGGAGGGCAACGCGTACGTCGCGGGCGAGACGTACTCTTCCGACTTCCCTTCGCTGGATGCGTTCCAGCCGAGGAAGTCGGGGTTCAGGCTCGTCAATTCGAGCCTCGGCAATGCGTTCGTTGCCAAGATCGACGCGACGGGAACGGGGTTGCGCTATTCGTCGTTCCTGGGTGGCGAGATATGCACTTCGTACTGCCAGTCGCTGTTCGGACTACAGCAGTTTCCCGGCGATGCCGCCTACGGGATCGCCGTCGACGACGCCGGCCACGCCTACGTGACGGGTCTCGCCCAGACCTACACGTTTCCCCTGGTGGATTCGGCTGCCCCGCGCAAGCAGCAGGACAACCAGGATTCGGCATTTGTCGCGAAAGTCTCCGCCAGCGGCGCGAGCCTCCTGTTCTCGACGTTCGTGCGCACCGGGTACGGCCACACCGACAGCAAGGTCACGCCCATTCCTCCAGGCTCGGCGGCAGGTGTCGCCACCGGCGCGGACGGCGCGGCCTACGTTACTGGCGAGACGGACGGCACGGGTCAGTTCCAACCCACGCCCGGAGCTTTTCAGACGATCAACGGCGGCAGTCAGGGCGCCTACGTCGTGCGCTTCGCCGGACCGCCGGCGGCGCTCGCCTTGACGACATCGAACGCCCATGTGGAGGGCCCGGCCGGCGTGACGCTGACCGCCACGATCGCCGGACCGTCGATGGCAGGCAGCGTTGCAGTGATGTCCGGCGCGAGCGTCCTGGCCTATGCCCCGATTGTCGCCAACAAGGCGGTGTTCGACGTCAACCTGCCGATCGGCATCCACTCGCTGACTGCCTTGCTGACGACGCCAGGAGCCTACCTGGATTCCGCAGCGCTGCAGCTGGTCGTCGACAACCCGCTCGCCTGCGTCAGGTGACGGACGTGCCGCGGGGAATCGCGATGCGCAATCTCGTGCGATACCTGCTCGCGACCGCGCTCTGCGGTGTGGTCATCGCCACGGCAGCGACCGCTGCGGACGATGTCGTCGTGGCGCCCGTGGATGCCACGGGGGCCGCTCGCGTCGAAGGTCTGCACGAGATCGCGGCGACCAGTGACGGTGGCATCTGGACGGTTGCGCCCGGACTGCTTCGGTTCGTCGACCGGGATGCCGTCGTCCGGGGCAGCATCCCGCTGCTCGACGGCGGCTATGGCGCAGCCGTGAGGATCGCCGTGGACCCCTACGACGGCTCGGCATGGCTTGTCACCCGCGCGAAGCTGCTGCTGCACATAACACCCAACGGAGCCTTGCTCGCCGCAATGACGCTGCAGGCGGTGCCCGATGCCGTGGCGATCGCACTCGACCAAAGCCTGTGGCTGATCTCCGGGAGCGACCTCTCCCATTACTCGCAGGATGGACGCTGGCTCGAGACCCGGTCGATTGCGAATGCGCTCGGGACCGGAGTGACGGCGATCGCCGTCGACTCGCTCGGCGAGCGTCTCTGGATCGTCGGAACGAACGAACTGGCCCAGATCGCGCTGGACCCGATGCAGCCGCCCTCATCCATGCCGATCACGGTCGGATGCAACATCGCTGCTGCGACGCTTGCGCCGCGCAGCGGCTGGCTGTTCATTGCCTGTGCGGACAGGGTCATCGCATTCGACCGGAACGGTCGCATTGGCCTCGACGCCGGACTGCGCGAATCCGGCATCGACGAGGTCGATCGGCTCGCCTACGATGGCGTCACCGACGCGATCCTGGCGGCGGGAGCGGCTGCGACATTGCGCATCGCGGACGACGGAAGCACGCTCAGAATCCCGGATGCAGCGGCGGGCGACACATGGGCACGCCTCCCGCCGTTCTCGATGCTGCCGACACTCGCGCTGATCCGCCCCCCTGATGGCGCAGCGACCGACGATCCCGGGATCGAGATCGTTCTCGGTGTGGGCGCTTCGTGCAACGGTCATGCCTGCAACGTGCCGGCGGGCTACTTCGAGGGGATGAAACTCGACGTCGATGTCAACGGCGTGCCCATCGCGGAACCATCGATCGAGCCCCGGACGGGTCGGGCCCTGCTCGGCGCTGCAGTTCCGATTCGATCGGGTATCAATCGCATCGTGGCACAGGCCACGGACCGCTTCGGTCATCGGAGCGAGCGGGTCGAGGCGACGCTGACCGTCGTCGCCGCGGGCACCGATGCGTCCCCGGCCCGCGCCCGGACCGCGGAATCCGGGACCGACGGCAGCACCTCGCCTGCCGGGGCGCGCGGGTGGAGTGTCAAGGCTGCCAACAAGGCGCCCAGTGTGGCCCTCACGGCACCGGCGCCAGGCGCGATCTTCAGCGCGGGTGGCAACATCCCACTGGCG
>DASYXO010000015.1:0-7698 GCA_035934825.1 Casimicrobiaceae bacterium | reverse complement strand
GCTAGGCCTGCGCATGTTTCCGGGGACCTCTCAGCTTGGCGTCGACGCTCCACGGGCCCGGCCCGGCGAAAGCGAGGTAGAGGAACAGGAAGCAGTAGAGCACCGCGGACTCGCCGTGGTTGAGCAGCGGAAGGAAGGCGTGCGGCGCGTGCGCCATGAAATAGGCGAACGCCATCTCCCCGGACAGGACGAACGCGGCGGGCCTCGCGAACAACCCGATCATCACCAGCGCGCCGCCGATCAGCTCCAGCAGGCCCGCCACGCCGATCAGCGAGAACACCCGAAGATGGTCGAGGTTCTGGACGTCCGGAAAGTGAAGGATCTTGGCGGACCCGTGGGTCATGAACAGGAACCCGGCGACGATCCGCAGCACGCTCAGGATGCGGGGCGTCCAGACGCCGGAGATTGCTGAACTTGCGTACATTGGATTCTCCCTTGGGGCGCTCCCGCGGCCGTACGGGGTCGTATCGGCCTCGTCGGCCGAGGATAGGCAACGTCGTCGGGAGAAAAGTTCGCACCGGCGCGCAGGATCGCCGCGCAGACGCGACGGCGCGCGATCCGCCGCTTGCCGCTTGCCCGCTGCTCAGTCGGCGGAAATCTCGATCACCCGGCCCGATTCCGAGGCCGCCGCGATCGCTTCGGTGACCCGAAGGTTGGCGAGGCCGTCGCGGGCGGAGACCCGCGGTTGCGCCTCCCCGCGCACGACGGCGCCAAAATGCTCGAGCTGGTGCGCCAGCGGATCGTCGCGGAGCACGTCCGCGACGCTCGTGTGAAACGGCTTCCACCACGAGCGGTCCTCGGCCCTGTCGTAGGTCTTGAGCCGCATCGTCGGGATCGACAGCGATCCGAACGTCCCCATCACGACGTAGCAGTCCTCGTCGGGATAGGTGGAATAGGCCTTGTTCTCCTGCGAGGTCTGCTCCCAGCTCCTTGCACAGGCGGCGGTGTCCGAGAGCAGGAACGAGCCCAGCGCGCCGCTGGCAAAGCGCAGGTTGATCGATACCGTGTCCTCGACCGGGAATCGCCGCGTTGCATGCGACGCGAACGCCTGCACGGCGACGATATTCCCGCAGAGCATGCGCAGATTGTGCACCTCGTGGATCATGTTGAGCAGGATCGGGCCGCCACCGATCCCGCGGCGCCAGGGGCCGTCGGCAAAATACTGGTCGGGCTTGAAGAACACCGCGCTGCCCATGACGCCGACCAGCGAACCCAGCGTGCCGCCGGCGACGATCTCGCACGCCCGCGCCATGATCGGGCTGTGCGCCCGATGATGGCCGATCAGGATTCTCGCGCTTGCGCTTTCCGCGGCCGTCAGCACCCGCTCGCCCTGCGCGACCGTGGGCGCGATCGGCTTCTCGAGCAGCATCGGCAATCCGGCGTCGATGCACGCCAACGCGTGCTCGACATGCAGCTGATTGGGGGTGGCGAGTATCACGCCGTCGGGGCGGTCCTTCGCGATCAATTCGCCCAGCGATCCGAACAGCGGCACGCCGGCTCGCGCCGCAACCTCCACCGCGGCCGGCGCAGGGTCGACGATCGCGGACAGGGCGCAGGTAGGGCTCTTCTGCGCGACCGCCATGTGCGCGAGGCCGATATAGCCGGCGCCGGCCACCGCGATGCGGGTCTTGGTCACGGTTCAGGATCTCCTGGAAGGCGTGCCGAAAGTGTAGCGCCAGCGCGCCAGGACCTCGTCGAGCCGCGCCGGGGGGTCGGCGACCAGTGGTCGCGCGAAATCGCGCACGCGCTGCCGGTCGTGCTCGTCGTCGATGTATTCGACCGGAGATCGTCCGTCGATCCGCGCGAGCGTCAGCGCGGGCAGCAGGCTGGCAATCCGCGCTTCGAGTCCGGCGCTCGGCTCAAAGCTCGCGCCGCCCAGGTAGGCTCTCCGGAACTCGTCGTAGCCGCCGAGATAGGCCTGCGACCACTGCGGCCGGGCGATGCATTTCAGAAGGAAGTGATTGAGACAGAACGCCGCGTCGAACGCGGGATCGCCATACCACGCACACTCGGCATCCACGAACACCGGTCCGCGCGGCCCGACCAGGATGTTCTTCGGGCTGACGTCGCCGTGCACCAGCGCGACCCGGGTCGTCGCGGTGCGCTGCGCAAGGGCCCGCAGCCGGGGGGCGAGGTCGGAATGCCGCGCCGCGGTCGCGAGCAGGTAGGGCTCGAGCCGGATCGCGTGGAAGATCGCGTCGGTTGCGAATCGTCGCGCGATGTCGGGATCGCCTGCGCTCGCCGCATGCAGATGCGCGAGGATCGCGCCGACCTGCGCCGCGGTCTGCCGGGATACCGTGCCTTCGAGCAGCAGGCGCTTCCACACCGGATAGTGCCCGGGGTCGAGGAACTCCATTGCGAAAACGCCCTGTCCTGGATCGCTCGCGACGGGGGTGGGCACGGCCTGCGGGCAATGCGTCGACGCGAAGCCGATCCACGCCCACTCGTAGGCATTGCGCTCGATGGGCGCGAACCAGGGCTGTGCCACCTTGAGCCGCGGCAGCGCGCGCTTGATGCACAGGGTCCGATCGGGAAGGTCGACGCGCCAGATGTCGGACGACACGCCACCGGCGAGCGGCGTCCATCGCGCATCCGCGTCGGATGCCACGAGGCCGCGCTGGCGCAGGAACTCGCGCAGTCCGGCCGCCGGTTGCGCAACCATGGTCATCGAACCACCGGGTCGCCGCAGCGAGCCTTTGCTTGGGGCCCGGATGAACGCACTGCGCGCAGCCTCAGGCGCGATGGGGCGCGAGCGCCGCGCTGCCTGCGTAGGGGGCGGACGAGCGCTCCTCGATGCGCAGCAGCTGGTTGTACTTGGCGACGGTGCTCGACGTCCGCAGCGATCCGATCTTGATCTGCCCGGCCCCGGCGCCCACGGCGATGTCCGAGATGAAGGCGTCCTCGGTTTCGCCCGAGCGCGCGGACACGATCGTCGCGTAACCCGCGGCTTTTGCCTGTGCGATGACGTCGAGCGTGCCGGTCAGCGTGCCGTTCTGGTTCGGCTTGACCAGCACGGCGTTGGCTAGCGTCTCGCGAACTCCACGCGCGAGACGTTCGGCACTGGTCGTGAAGAGGTCGTCGCCGACGAGCTGCAACCTGCGACCCAGCCGCTCGGTCAGGAGCTTCCATCCGGTCCAGTCCTCCTCGTCGAGGCCGTCTTCGACCGACACGAGCGGGAAATGTCGCGCCCAGGAATCGACCATGCCGATCATCGCGGTGGTGTCGAGGTCGCGTCCCTCGCGTGCGAGGTGGTAGCGTCCGCCGCCAGCCTTCAGCGTCGTCGCAGCGACGTCGATCGCGATCGCGACGTCCTCGCCGGGGCGCAACCCGGCGCGCTCGATCGACTCGACCATCAGCTGCAGCGCCGCGCGCCCGGTTTCGCACCCGGGTGCGAGGCCCCCCTCGTCGGCCAGCAGCGTCGACAATCCGCGCTCGCGCGACACGTCGGCCGCCGCCGCGCGCACGCGGGAGACCAGGTGGATCGCGTCGGCGATCGACGCCGCGCGCATCGGCACGGCGAGGAAATCCTGGACGTCCATGCCGCGGCCCGCGTGCAGGCCCCCGCTCAGGATGTTGGTCATCGGCAGCGGCAACGTCGGCTGCGCCAGCGTCAGGTCCGCAATGCGCTGGTATAGCTCCTGGTCGCGCGAGGCCGCGACGGCGCGGCAGGCGGCGAGCGACACGGCGAGGATGGCATTGGCGCCGAGGCGGACGAGCCGCGGCGTGCCGTCGATCTCGCGCAGGCGCAGGTCGACACTGCGCTGGTCGTCGCCGTCCATGCCGGCCAGCGCGCGGGCAATCTCGCCCTCGACATTGGCCACCGCCCGGCGCACGCCGAGCCCGGCATAGCGCGCCGGATCGCCGTCGCGCAGCTCGTGCGCCTCGAACGTGCCCGTCGACGCACCGGAAGGCACGCTTGCCCGGCCGGCGCTCCCGTCCTCGAGCACGACGTCGGCCTCGACGGTGGGCCTGCCGCGCGAATCCAGGACCTCCCGCGCACGGATTGCGCGAAGCATCGTACGACTCACCGCAGCGTCCTCGCGCCTGCACCCATCGATCCAGTCCCGCGGCCCATGCCATTGCGATTCTACGCGGGCACCCGCGACCCGCTGCAGGTGAGCGCGCCCGGCGGCAGGCGCGGGCGAGGACTTGACAATTCCAGTCGTTTCTATATTATTGGAAGCATGAAATCAATCCAACGACAACCCATCGCCGATAGCGGCGATTCGTCCGGCGCCGTCGCTACCCTCGCCGCGCTGGCGCAACCGACCCGGCTCGCGCTGTTCCGCCTGCTGCTCGAGCACGAGCCGTCGGGACTCACCCCGGGGGCGATCGCCGCGAAGCTCGGGCTCGCGCCTGCGACGTTGTCGTTCCACCTGAAGGAGCTCGCCAGCACGGGGCTCGTCGTCGACCGCCGCGAAAGCCGCTTCATCTGGTACCGCGCCAACATCGCCGCGGTCGAGAACCTCGTCGGCTACCTCACCGAAAACTGCTGCCGCGCCACCCGCGGCGGTCACCGTGCCCCGGCATGCGCACCGGGTACCTGTGCTCCATCGACTTCGCGCAAGGGGAAATCTGCATGAGGCGCTTCCACGTTCATATCGGCGTCGAGAATCTCGATGCGAGCATCCGTTTCTACGCCAACCTGTTCGGCATCGGACCCTCGGTGCGCAAGGACGACTACGCGAAATGGATGCTCGAGGATCCGCGGATCAATTTCGCGATCTCGCAGCGCCCCGGAACGCACGTCGGGGTCAACCACCTCGGCCTGCAAACCGACACCGCCGACGAGCTCGCCGATCTGCGCGACCAATTCGCAGCCGCCGACAGCGCATCGGTCAGCGACCAGCCGAACGCGAACTGCTGCTACGCGCTCTCGGACAAGCATTGGGTCACCGACCCCCAGGGCATCGCTTGGGAAGGCTTTCACACCCTGGGCAAGGTCGAGTATTTCAACGGGACGATCGAAGGCCAGGCGAAGGCGGGAAGCTGCTGCACGCCGGCGCTCGCCGCCGCCGCGCCAGCGAAACCCGGCGAACGCGCGCAGCGCGGCGGCTGCTGCGGCTAGGCATTGCCGCGGCCGGCGGACACTTTTCGGTCGACCCGGCGGCTTCGTTGCGCCGGCTCAGGAAGGATCTGCGCGCGAGCGCGAATCGCGCAGCCTCGCGAGCAGATCCGCCGCCGCGCGTCCTGCGTTCCCCGCGTCGAGCACCGTCACCCGCAGCCGTCGCCTGAGCCAGGCGAGCCGGTCGTCGATCGGCGGTGCGGCGGGCAACTCGCCGGGCAGCTCGGACGCCTGCGCCCCGCCGGCCGCCTCGCGGCCCGTGAGACTCAGGCATTGGCGCACATCGGCATTGGCACCCTCGAGCATCGCCGCGACCTGCGGCAGGTCGAGCCGGACGCTGCGATGCGCGAGCGTCAGCCGGATCATCGACAAATGCGCCATCAGGCGCTGCGCGTAGTCGAGCAGGGTCGCGAGCTCGACCAGTGGCAGGCGGACGCGCTCGGGCTCGGCAGCGCTGCGCTGGAACGCCGCGGCGACGGCGCCAAGCGCGTCGTACGCCCGCCGGCGCGCCAGCCGCTGCTCGACCATGGCGCCCTCACCGCCCGCCATCGCCGTCGCAGCGTATTGCCGCAACGCCTCGATGGCGCGCTCGACGAGCTGCGGCAGGCTGCGGCGCTCCCATGACGGAAGTACATAGCTGAACGCCCATGCGAGCGCCGCGCCGAGGAACGTGTCCCCGATGCGTTCCACGATTGCGAAGTTGCCTGCAGGAAACGCCAGATGCTGCTGGATCAGCGCCATCACGGTGGCGGCGATCGCGGTGACGACGTACTGGACGCCGGCGAATGCGTGGGCGATGGCGACCGAGGCGATGAAGACGGCGGCAAGGAAGCCGTTCGACGAAAGCTGGAACAGCAGCAGCACCAGCAGGCAGCCGACGAGGGTTCCGAGCACGCGCGCGTTGCGGCGGGCCAGCGTCTGCTCGAGGCTGCCGCGCAGGACGACCGCCACGCTCAGCACCACCCACGCCGGATGCGACGCCCATGGCGATCCATGCGCGATGAAATAGGCGGCGGCGAGCGCGAGGCTCATGCGCAACGCGTGCCGGAACACCGGCGAGCGCAGCGTCAGGTGCCCGCGGATTGCGGCGAGCGGCCAGCCGTCGGCTGCGACAAACAAGCGAAGCTCCTGGGGGGTCAGCGGGATGTCCCGGCTGCTCTCCTCCCCGGCGAGCAGCGCGACGATCGCGCTGGCCTCGCCGGCCAGGCGTCGCATGCGGTCGCCGAGCGCAGGCACGAGGCGCGCGCGCGGATCCGACGCGGGGAGCGACATGCCGTCCATCGCGCCCGCCCGCTGCGGCATCGCGGCGGCGCGGGCGAGCGCGCGGCGGTCGCCGCGATATGCAGCCCGTGCCGTACCCAGGGTGTCGGCGATGATCTCGAGCGCATCCGCGATGCGCCTGCGCACGACGACGCCCGCGTCGTCGGATCCCATCAGGTCGAGATCGAGGCGGCTCGTGAACAGCAGCTCGCGAAACTCGATCAAGCGCAGCAGGATCGCGGTATGGCGCTCCGAGTCGCGCGCATCCTGCGCCATGAACACGAAATCGCGCGCGGCCTGCAGGCGCTCGGCCAAGGCGGCTTCATCCGCGATCCACGAGCGTATGGTCGCGATGTCGGCGGCCTCCGGCCGCGCGAGGGCGAGGAGGCTCGCGCGCGAGCGCAGCAGGCGCGTCGTCGCGTCCAGGACCTCGGCGAGAGCATTCCAGCGGTAGAAAGCCTGCAGCGTCCAGTTTGCGAGCGCGGCCCACGCAACATAGGCGGCGGCGCCCGCCGCGTTCCAGGCCAGCGCCTGGTGCACCGAAGGCGCCGGCGCAGCCACCGCGAACACGATGGCGAGGATCGGCGCGAACGAAACCGGAGCCGCCCTCGGACCCCAGCCCAGGGTCAGCAGCGAGACGAAGGCGATCGCTCCGATCGCCCATCCCAGTCCCCACGGATGCGCGATCAGTGCGGTGACGACCACCGTGGCCACACACGCGAGCACCGCGCCCATCGCGACGCGCTGGCAGGTCCTGCCGACGGTACCGGGCAGGTCGGGAAGGCTTGCGCAGATGGCACCGCTGCTCGCGAGCACTCCTGCCTGCGGCCCGGCGAGCGCGCCGACGATGGCGTGAATCAGGCCGACGCCGAGGGCTACCTCGATGCCGTTGACGACGTACGCGGGGATGCGAATCCGGAACCGTAGGTCCTGCAAGGAGGCCATCGGCGGATTTTGCCATCGGTGAGCGCCGGGCTGCGCCGCCGAACGCCGTCGCGTTGAGTTAATCTTGCGCAGGACCGCGGCCCGGTGCCTGCCCAAGGACACGAGGACGACAATGAAGATCACGCTGGTGGGATCCCGCTATTTCGGAGCGACCGTGTTCGACGCGCTGCGCAAGGACGGCGTCGATATTGCACGCGTCGTCGCGCCGGCTGCCGACGACAGGCTCGCCCTCGCCGCGAAGGGTGCCGGCGTGCCGGTGCATGTCCTCGACGACCCCAAGCTCGTGCCAGGCGAGGCGATCGCCGAGGGCACCGACGTGATCGTCGCGGCGCACACGCACGCACGGGTGAACGACGAGGCGCTGGCGCGCGCGAGACTCGGCAGCATCGGCTACCACCCGTCACTGTTGCCGCGGCATCGCGGCATCG
>DASYXO010000162.1:0-2328 GCA_035934825.1 Casimicrobiaceae bacterium | reverse complement strand
TGAGGCCTGGTCTAAGCTTACTCATGCAACCCCTTAATTTAGGACGGATCTTGAAAAGCGGGCTGACAGACGACGTGGATAACTTTGTGTGTAAGTCATTGCGCTGCGACCGCTGCCGGCGCCTACGATCGTGGCGTGAATGTTGCATTATGTTGACAACCCAGAAATTGCGGCCTGTTTTCAGCGGGTTAACCCTTGCGCTTCGCGCAAAATTCGTCACCTGGCCGCGTGTAGGACGCCGAGCTCTGATTTGTGCATAACTGGAGAGGCAGCCTCGCGGTCGCGGGGTTTGTCAACCCCCGTGAACGCGGGGCCTGGCACGGCTCGCGGCCGATTTGCCCGGGGCAGCGCCGCGTGCAGCCACGCCAGCCGCGGCGCGACGCGAGATCGCGTGGACGGCGGCGACCAGTGCGGCGACATTCTCGGGAGGGGTCGCGGGAACAATGCCGTGCCCGAGGTTGAAGACGTAACCCGGCGCCGGTCCGGCCGCGCGGAGCAGGTCCGCCACCGCCGCCTCGACGTTGCGAGGGTTCGTCAGCAACGCCAGCGGGTCGAGATTCCCCTGGATCGCGATCCTGGCGCCATGACGCCGACGCGCGTCGCCCAGGTCGGCCGTCCAATCGAGGCCCATGCAGCTCGCCCCCGACTCCGCGATCGACGCCAGCGAGCCCGCGCGCCCCTTGGTGAACAGGATCGTCGAAACCCCCGCGGGCAATCGGCGCAGCACCCTGCGCATCGGCTCGAGCGAAAAGCGGCGATAGGCAGCCTCGGAGAGCAGTCCGCCCCAGGTGTCGAAGAGCATCAAGGCATCCGCGCCCGCGCGCAGCTGTTCGGCGAGGTAGCCGGCGACGGCGTCCGCATTGACGGCGACGATGCGGTCGAGGAGGTCCGGTCGCGCGAATGCCATCTTTCGAACCGTCGCGAAGTCGTCGCTGGCGCCGCCTTCGATCATGTAGCAGGCGAGCGTGAACGGACTGCCGGCGAAGCCGATCAGCGGCACGCGCCCGGCCAGGGCTCGCTTGACCTGCCCGACCGCATCGAAGACGTAGGAAAGCCGCGCGAGGTCGGGGACCTCGAGCGCGCCGACCGACGCCTCGTCGGCGACGGCGCGGGCGAACCGCGGGCCTTCGCCCTCGGCGAACGACAGGCCCAGCCCCATCGCGTCGGGAACGGTCAGGATGTCCGAGAAGAGGATTGCCGCATCGAGCGGAAAGCGGGCGAGGGGTTGCAGCGTCACTTCGGTCGCGAGCGACGGCGTCGTCGCGAGCGCCATGAAGCTCCCCGCCCGGGCGCGCAGCGCAGCGTACTCGGGGAGATAGCGGCCTGCCTGGCGCATCAGCCATACCGGAACGTGGTCGACGGGTTCGCGCCGAAGCGCACGCAGCAGCGTGTCGTTCTCGAGAGTCATCGGCTATGCGTCGACCAGCGAGCGGCCGCTGATCCGCTCCAGGATGGTGAGCGGCGACGAGCGCGGATCGTAGAGCGCTTCGAGCGGCAGGTGCGTGGTCTGCTCGAGCATGTACTGCCCCGAAACCGCGGCGTGCATCACCTGGTCGGAGTAGCAGATCCACGTCGTCCCCGGCGCGAAGCGCAGCTCGCGCTGCGGTGAGGCGCGCTGGTAGCCGAGGTCGCTCTTGGCGCAGTCGTGCAGCCCAAGCATCATGTGGTCGTATTCGCTGCGCCGCCCCCGCGTGACGTGCAGAGCGGACAGGCATGCCGCCTCGCCCGCGAGCATCGGGCGCACCCGCGGCAGCAGGCGCCGCGACATCGCCTCGAAGGGCTCGCCAACGCGCCAGACGCGGTCCTCGCCCTGCGGGTTGACGTTGCAGAACACGCGCAGGATCCGCTCGCCGCGGGTCGGGCGCGACGGGAAGGCGTCGACGTGCAGCCGCGTGTCGTCCTTGCGCCAGGACATTGCGCGGCCGGTGGCGCCGTGCGGGCGGTAGCTCGTGCGCGCGCGCTTCAGCCACGGCGCGTAACGCGGGAACAGCGCCGTGACGAGCGCGCTCGCGTCGGCGGCGAAGCGCCCGATCATCCGCGCGAGCGCGGCGAGATCGTCGGCGCTGCCAACCGCTCCCCGGATCGACGCACCGTCGAGGCTGATGTTCTTGGCCTTGCCGTCGGACCAGCGGACGTCGAGAAAACGGGCTTCATCCGGCGCGAACGCAAAAGGCAGGCGCGGCAGGACGAGCACGGCGCCTGCCTCCAGCTCCCGGGCGCAGCGCTCGGTGTCCTGCGCGCGAACCTCCGGCCGCCAGCGCTCGATGTCGAGCGTGACGATCGGCGTCACCGTCGGTTCCGATGTATCCAAGCGTTGCACAGACTCAG
>DASYXO010000143.1:0-2363 GCA_035934825.1 Casimicrobiaceae bacterium | reverse complement strand
GTCTGTTGCAGGCGCTCCTCGCGGCGCGCGCCGGATTGTGCACGATTGGCTTGCCGTCGACTTGCGCGCAACAGCCGGTTCCCGCAATGCCCGACTGCGACCGATGTCCATCAAGACCTACACCCTCGCCGATTTCGACTATGCGCTGCCACCGGAGCTGATCGCGCAGACGCCCGCGCGCGAGCGCAGCGCGAGCCGCCTGCTGCACGTCGACGCAGCGGAGCTTCGCGACCTGAACTTCACCGACCTGCCCTCGCTGCTCGATGCCGGTGACCTCGTGGTGTTCAACGACACGCGCGTCATCAATGCACGCATCCATGGGCGCAAGCCCACCGGCGGTGAAGTCGAAATGCTGGTCGAGCGGGTCACGGGAACCGACTCCGCGATCGTGCAGCTGAAGGCCAGCCATCCGCCGCGCGTTCGCGGCAGCGTCGAGCTGCCGGCGGGTGCGCGTGCAACCGTCGAAGCGCGCGACGGTCGCTTCTTCAGCCTGAGGTTCGAGGGAGTCGGAGAGCTGCATCGCTGGCTCGAGCTGCACGGCAAGCTGCCGCTGCCACCCTACATCACGCACCTGCCGGATGCTGCCGATGCCGAGCGCTACCAGACGGTGTATGCACGCGTGCCCGGCGCCGTCGCAGCCCCGACCGCCGGGCTGCATTTCGACGCCCGGATGCTCGATGCCCTCGAACAACGCGGGGTGGCGCAGGCCTATGTCACGCTGCACGTCGGCGCCGGCACCTTCCAGCCGGTGCAGACCGAGCAGCTCAGCCGGCACCGGATGCACTCGGAGCGCTATGCGGTCGCGCAAGCGACCGTCGACGCGATCGCGCGAACCCGCGCGCGGGGTGGCCGCGTGGTCGCGGTCGGAACGACCACTTTGCGGGCGCTCGAGGCGGCGGCGGACGAATCCGGGGACCTGCGAGCGGGTTCCGGGGACACCGCGCTGTACATCACGCCCGGTTACCGGTTCCGCGCCGTCGACCGGCTCGTCACCAATTTCCACCTTCCCCGATCGACGCTGCTGATGCTGGTCAGCGCGTTTGCCGGGTACGACACGATCCGCCGCGCCTACGCCCACGCGATCGCTCAACGCTACCGCTTCATGAGCTACGGCGACGCGATGCTGCTCGCGGGTGGCAAGACGGGCCGCACATGAGCTGTTCCAGCGGGCGCCTTCCAGCGGCAAGCATGCCAAAATGTCGCCGTTTGGAGACAAAACGTCGATGCGCGCACGTCTTGGCAGCGAACCCGCGACCGCGCGGCGCCTCGAATCGAGGTTTCAATTGGCAAAACAAGCGCCATCCATTACTCTGCAAAGCATCTGAAATCCTCCGCCGGCAGCGCTGTTCGCGCGTTGCCGCCACGACCGACCTTGGCAATGCCATCGACGCGGCAAACGGCCGCTGCCGTCCTGCTCAGCTTCGCCGTCGCAGCCAGTGCGCATGCGGCGCGCGTCGCCGTGCTCTCGAACGCGTTCTCCACCGAGACGGCCGCCAACTTCAACGCAACCATTCCCGGCGACACGTTCACCGGCATCGATGTCTCGTCGTCGGTCCCTTCCCTGGCCACGCTGCTCGCGAGCTACGACGTCATCCTGTTGTTCGAGGATAGCACCTTCGCCAATGCGCCGAACGTGGGCAATCAGGTCGCGGCATTCGCCAACGCAGGGCGCGCCGTCGTCCTCGGAACGTTCTACGACCAGGATCGCAGCGACGCGACTGCGGGCACCATCGTTCCGCACGGTTGGGGAAACCTCGAGTCGATCGACCCCGACACGACCGATGGCGTGGGTACCGCGTATGCGGTGCGCACGCTGAACCCGGCGAGCATCGTGCCGAGCGCCCTCACCCAAGGAGTGGCGTCGTTGTCGGCGCTGCTGGGAAACCCCGGTCCCTATGCAGGGGGCAATCAGGCCAAGCCTGGCACGACCGTGGTCGCGAACTGGTTGCAGCCGAACGCGCGGGGGCTGCCCGATCCTGCGATCGCGTTCCGCGTCACCGGCAAGGCCTGCGTCATCCAGATCGGCATCGCGGCCCAGTACCCGGTGCTCGCGACATTCAACGTCTACGGGTCCGCCTTCGGCGGGGACTTCTACCAGGTGTGGAAGAATGCCTTCGCCTTCGGCGCTGCGGGCTGCCCGACCGCCATCGTGCCGGGCGATCCGAACCAGATCGCAAAGGGCTGGGCCAACCGCAGCGCGCTCGACTTCTGGCGCAGTGGATTCACGTTCGCGATCATCCTCGACGGCGCTTTCATTCAGGACGGTTTCGGACCGGCGCTGCAGCTCACGACCCATCCAGACGGAACGATCACCTTCGGATAGGGTGACACGCGCCGGCCCTATCGGTTCGCCGCTCGGATCG
>DASYXO010000140.1:0-4287 GCA_035934825.1 Casimicrobiaceae bacterium | reverse complement strand
AGGCGCGGAGCAGCTCGACGACGGCGGGCGCGCGGCCCGCGGCCGCTGCCCGCTCGCGCTCGTCGCGGATCGCCCTTGCATGCGACAGGAACTCCTCCGCGATCAGGAACTCGTGATCGGTCCACATCGCTTCGACCGCGGCGCGCCCGGCGTCTTGGACCAACGCCTCGTAGCGCGCGAGGAACTTCTCGACCTGTGCGGGGTAGTAGGCAAGCGCTTCGGTCGCCGTGTCGATCGCAGTCAGCCCGCCGCCGATGACGACGATCGGCAGCCGGACCTGCATGTTGGCGATCGAGTCCGCCTTCGCCGCGCCGGTCAGCTGCAGCGCCATCAGGAAATCCGACGCTGTGCGCACGCCCTGCGCGAGGCCGTGCGGCAGGTCGAGCACCTTCGGACGCCCGGCGCCGGCCGCCAGCGCGATGTGGTCGAATCCCAGTGCGAACGCGCCGTCCGCGTCGAGCGTGCCCCCGAAACGTACGCCGCCGTAGAGCGCGTAGCCGGCACGGCGCTCGAGGAGCAGCCGGATCACCTTGAGGAAATTCTTGTTCCAGCGGACGGTGATTCCGTATTCGGCGACGCCGCCGAAGCCCGCCATCGAGCGTTCGTCGAGCGGCTCGGCCAGCGCCGCGACATCCTCGATCGGCACGAACGCCGTCCGCGTCCCGTCGTCGCGCACGCCCGAGAGCTCGGGCGCGAGCGGCTCGATCTTGAGGCCGTCGATGGCGACGACCGTGTGCCCGTCGTTCAGCAGGTGATGCGCGAGCGTGAACCCTGCCGGTCCCTGGCCGACGACCAGCACGCGCTTGCCACTGGCCGGCCGTGGAAGCGGTCGTCGCAGGTTCAACGGATTCCAGCGCGTCAGCAGCGAATAGATCTCGAAGCCCCAGGGCAGCGCCAGCACGTCTTTCAGCACCCGCGTTTCCGATTGCGGGATGTCCACCGGATCCTGCTTCTGGTAGATGCACGACTTCATACAGTCGTTGCAGATCCGGTGCCCCGTTGCCGCCGCCATCGGATTGTCGATGCAGATCATCGCGAGCGCACCCAGCGGCCATCCTTCGGCGCGCAGCCGGTGGAACTCCGAGATCCGTTCCTCCAGCGGGCAGCCGGCAAGGGTGACGCCGAACGCCGATTTCTTGAACGGGTCCACGGGCGCTTGCGCCGTCGCATCCTCCTGCGCGCGCGCGTCGGGCCGCGGACGCGGCAGTTCTCCCGCCTGCGGCACAGGGCCCGGGTGCGGACGCTTTTCCAGGAGGCCCCGTGCGCACGAATCCTTGCCCTGCTCGTGGCACCAGATGCAGTAATGCGCCTGGTCGAGCGCGCCGACGAGGTCGGTCCCCGGATCGGTCAGGCCGAAGCCTTCGCGCCGCCGCAGTCCATGCGCCGCCGCCATCTGCAGCGCGACGATGCCGCTCTGCGCCACCGGCTCGACCGGGACGAGGTGCAGCATGTCGAGCTTGCGCGGTGCGCGAAACAGCACGCCTCCGCGGTGGGCGGCCTTGCCCGCCGCCGTGTGGGCCGCCCAAGCTGCATAGCGCAAGGCGACATCGAGGGCCGCCGCGTTCGCGGCCTCGTCGTCCTGCCAGCGCGTCACTGCCTGCGCGAACGCGAGCTCGAAAGCGGGCACGTCGTCGTGGCGACCGATCAGCGCCACGATCCGCGCGCGCAGCCCGGCGCCGTCGAACTGCGCCGCCGCATCGACCTTGTGGGCGTTCATTGCCTTCCGCTGCACGAACTGGCGCTTGACGGCGAAGAGCGGCGCAAGCTCGTGGTGGCGCGCCTCCAGCGCGCGCAGCGCCTCGCCGATGCCGAACATCGCCGCGATGAAGTCCTCCAGGTGCGGCGCGATCGCCATCAGCAGCGCCGACTCGTCCTTCGTGGCGAGCCGCTCCGGCTCTGCCCTCGCGCTGGCGAGCCGCCGGACCAGCGCATCGTCGGCGCCGGCGAGATGCGCGATGAAGTGCGCATCGATGGCCGCGGCGCCGGCAGGCGTGTAGAGGTCGGCGAACGTCAGTCCGTAGGCGAGGGGCGGCATGGTGGGGTCGGCGAGGCGACACCTTGGGCGCGGTGTCGGCGGTTGATCGGCTCATTTTACCGCCTCGCGATTTGCTAACATCGTGGCCCCAGAGGTATGCCCGCAACCGCGGGGATCGCGCGAGGCGACGCCCCTCGCGACCGGAGATCGAATGTCCCGTCTCACCGCAGCCTCGAACTTCGCCTTGGCCCTGGCCTTCGCCATCGCCGTCGCCGCGCTCGGTTCCTTCGCAGCCACCGCGTCGGCCCAGACGATCAGGCTCGGCGAGCTCAACAGCTACAAGCAGTTCCCGGCCTTCCTCGGTCCCTACCGCAAAGGCATGGAGCTCGCGGTCGAGCAGATCAATGCCGCGGGCGGCGTGCTCGGCCGAAGAATCGAAGTCGTGTCGCGCGACGATGGCGGCGTTCCGGGCGATGCGGTCCGCGTCGCCGAAGAATTGCTCACCCGCGAGCACGTCGCGCTGCTGATGGGAACGTTTGCGTCGAACGTGGGGCTCGCGGTGTCCGATTTCGCGCGCCAGCGCAAGCGGCTGTTCATCGCCGCCGAGCCTCTGACCGACAAGATCGTCTGGCAGGACGGCAATGCCTATGCATACCGGCTGCGGGCGTCGACCTACATGCAGACTGCGATGCTCGTGCCCGACGCGGTCAAGACCGGGAAGAAGCGATGGGCGATCGTCTTTCCGAATTACGAATACGGTCAGGCCGCGACCGAGACTTTCAAGCGGCAGATGATTGCGCGTGCCGGCTCCGGTCTCGAGTTCATCGAGCAGGCGGTGCCGCTGGGCAAGATCGAAGCGGGGGCGGTCGTCCAGGCCCTGCTCGATGCGCAGCCCGACGCGATCTTCTCGTCGCTGTTCGGCCCGGACCTCGCGCGCTTCGTCCGCGAAGGTCAGCTCCGCGGCCTGTTCAAGGATCGGCCGGTATTCGACCTGCTGGGCGGCGAGCCCGAGTACCTCGATCCGCTGAAGGACGAGGCCCCGGTCGGCTGGCACGTGACCGGCTATCCCTGGTACGCGATCAAGACCCCCGAGCACACCCGTTTTCTCGACGCCTACCGGGCGCGATTCCACGACTATCCGCGGCTGGGCTCCGTCGTCGGCTACAGCACCGTCGAGACTGCGGCGGCGGCGATCAGGCGTGCGGGTTCTCTCGACACGCCGAAGCTCCTCGCCGCCATGCAGGACCTGCGCGTGAGAACGCCCTTCGGCGAAATCACGTTCCGCGCGCTCGACCACCAGTCGACGATGGGCGCATTCGTAGGTCGCATCGGCCTCGCCGCAGGCAAAGGCGTGATGGTCGATTTCCGCTACGCCGACGGCAAGGACTACCTGCCGCCCGACGACGTCGTGCGCAGGCTGCGCCCGGCCGGCCGCTAGGCGGGCCACCAGGCAAGCTGCCACCGGCCGCCGCGTGTCGCCTGCGTCGCTCGCGGTCCAGCTGCTCAACGGGCTCGCATCGGCGTCCTCGCTGTTCCTGATCGCGGCGGGCCTGACGCTGATCTTCGGCGTGACCCGCGTCGTCAACTTCGCACACGGCTCCCTTTACATGCTGGGCGCCTACGTTGCGTGGTGGGCCGGTCGCATGCTGTCGCCGCTGCTCCCCGGCACGTCCGCCGGGTTCTGGATCGCGACGATCGCGGCGGCGCTGGCGGTCGCGCTGATCGGCGCGCTGATCGAGGTGCTGCTGCTGAAGCGGCTCTACGCGGCGCCGGAGCTTCTGCAGCTCACGGCGACGTTCGGCGTCGTGCTGATCGTCCGCGACGCGGCGCTCGCGATCTTCGGGCCGGAAGACCGGCTCGGTCCGCGCGTGCCGGGACTCGAGGGCGCGGTCTCGATACTGGGCCGCGCAGTGCCGCAATACGACCTGCTGCTGATCGGCGTGGGGCCGCTGGTGCTGGTCGGGCTGACCTGGCTGATTCGGCGCACCCGCTTCGGCGTCGTCGTGCGAGCCGCCGCCGAGAACCGCGAGCTGACCGCTGCGCTGGGCATCGACCAGGCGAGGCTTTACACCGCGGTGTTCGCGCTGGGGTCGTTCCTCGCCGGTCTCGCCGGCGCGCTCACCCTGCCGCGCGTCGGCGCCAACCTCGGCATGGACCTCGCCGTCATCGCCGATGCCTTCGTCGTGACCGTCCTGGGTGGGCTGGGATCCATCCCCGGCGCATTCGCCGCCGCATTGCTGATCGGGAGCATCAAGGCGCTGTGCATCGCCGCGGGCACCGTCGATATCGCGGGAACGAGCGTCGCGTTGCCG
>DASYXO010000105.1:0-6299 GCA_035934825.1 Casimicrobiaceae bacterium | reverse complement strand
GGTCGAGAGCCGCGGCATCATTACGGCTGCGGGACTCAAACCCCTGGAATTCGTGATCGAACGCGGCAGCGCCGACCGGCGCGAGACCGCGCACTTCGACTGGGACGCACGGACGGTGGCGCTCAACGATGGCACGACCGCGGATCTCAGGGCCCCGGCATTCGATCCGCTGACGATCATGTGGCAGCCGTATTTCTCGCCACCGACCGGCGAGCGCAAGCTCACGTTCAGCCTCGCGACCACGCGCAAGGTCGCGCGCTACACGCTGTCGCGCGAAGCCGATGCAACCCTCGCCTGGGCGCAGGGCCAGATCCGCACCGAGCGCTGGCATCGCCAAGGCGACGATGCCAGGACCCAAGCCTGGTTCTGGCTCGCACCGTCGCTGCATTACATTCCGGTCAGGATGCGCGTCACCCAAACGGCTCGCGGCACCCTCGAGGCCCGGCTCGATTCGATCCGCGTCGACCAGAGCTATGCCGGATTCAGCCAGGATCCTGCGGGGCCGAGTCCGCCGCCGCCACCGCTCGCACAGCCGCGCAGCCCGTTCAACGACATGACCGGATCATGATCCTGCGCCGCAACCAGGTCGCGGCACTCGCTGCGGCGATCCAACGCGTCGCGCGCCTCGACCTGGCCGCCGATGCTGCCATGACGGCGTTCTTCCGCGAGCATCGCGAGATGGGCTCGCACGATCGCCCGTGGATCGCCGATGGCGCGTTCGCCTATCTTCGCCGCAAGCGCTCGCTGGAGACGCTTGCGCAGACCGACGAGCCACGGCGGCTGGCGCTGGCAACGCTGGTACGGGAGTTCCGGCATTCGGTGCGCGACCTCGACGATGCGCTGAACGGGGCGGAACGGGATTGGCTCGCCGCGTTCAAGGCACGCATGCACGCCACGCTGCCCGACGCGGTGGCGGCCGACCTTCCCGACTGGTTATGGGAGCGCTTCGGCGCGGCGCTCGGCGCCGACGAGCGCGCGGCGCTCGCGCGCGCTTGGCAGGCGCCGGCGTCGCTGGACCTGCGCGTCAACGCCATGAAGTCGACCCGCGAGGCGGCGCTCGCCGCGCTGTCCGACGAGGGCCTGCAGGTGACGGCGACGCCTTACGCGCCCGGCGGCCTGCGCATTGCGGGCCGACCATCGCTCGCCCGCCACCCGTGGCTGGCCGACGGACGCATCGAGGTGCAGGACGAAGGCAGCCAGCTCGTCGGGGTGCTCGTCGCGCCGCGACGCAGCGACATGGTCGTCGACTTCTGCGCCGGCTCCGGCGGCAAGACCCTGCTGCTGGGCGCGATGATGCGCTCGCAGGGACGGCTCTACGCCTTCGACACGGCCGCGAAGCGCTTGTCGCGCCTGACGCCGCGCCTTGCGCGCTCGGGGCTGTCGAACGTGCACCCGCAGGTGCTCGCCCACGAGCGCGACGTCAAGGTGAAGCGCCTGGCCGGCAAGATCGACCGCGTGCTGGTCGATGTGCCGTGCACCGGCTTCGGCACGCTTAGGCGCAATCCCGATCTCAAGTGGCGGCAAACTGAGGACGACCTGCGCGAGCTGGTGGTAAAGCAGGCCACCATCCTCGAGGCGGCAGCGGCGTTGGTGAAGCCCGGCGGGAGGCTCGTCTATGCGACCTGCAGCGTACTGCCCGACGAGAACGATGTCATCGTCGACGCCTTCCTCGCCGCGCATCCGGAATTCGCCCAACTCGACGCGGCAGCGATCCTCGCGCAGGCGGGCATCGCGCTCGACACCGGACCGCGCCTGCGCCTCTTTCCCCACCGTCACGGCTGCGACGGTTTCTTCGCGGCCGTCCTGGCACGCAAGCCCTGACGCCGCGCGTCGGACCCGCGCTATCGCACCGCCCCACACCGCCACATGATCGCCCCCGTCGACCTCGACCGAATCCAGGACGCGCTCGCATCGCCGCGCAGTCTCATCGAGCTCGCCGTCACCGCTGCGTGCCTGCTCGCCGCCTGGGCGATAGACCGTCGCATCGAGCGCTCGCACGCCGCCCGCGGCGATGCCGCGCGCATCCCGGGAAGCTTCGCGCGCCTCGCCTTCCCGCTGATCGGCCTGGGGCTGGTCTACATTGCCTCCGCCCTCTGGCGCCATCATGCGGGGGCCCCGTTCTTCCTCTCGATCGCAACGCCACTGCTGATTGCGCTCGCCGCGATCCGCATGCTGGTCTACGCACTGCGCAGGCTCTTCCCCGCGCAGGCGTGGCTGCCGGCCTCCGAGTTCGCGATCGGTACCGCGACCTGGGCCGTGGTCATCCTGTACTTTCTCGGCGTACTGCCCGAGATCGCGTCGACGCTGGACGAGCTCGTCATTCCCATCGGCAAGTCCCAGGTGTCGGTGCTGACGATTCTCGAAGGCATCGTCGTCGTCGTGGTCACGCTGGTCGTCACGCTGTGGATCTCCGGGCTCCTCGAGCAGCGGCTGTCGCGTGCGACGCAGCTCGATGCCAACCTGCGCGTCCTGCTGTCGAAATCGATCCGCGCGCTGCTGATCGTCGTCGGCCTGCTGATCGCGCTGCAAGCAATCGGCTTCGACCTGACGCTGCTCACCGTCTTCGGCGGCGCGCTGGGCGTCGGCATCGGGCTCGGCCTGCAGAAGCTCGCGTCGAACTACATCGCCGGCTTCACGATCCTGCTCGACCGCTCGATCCGGCTGGGCGACATGGTGACCGTCGACGGTCGCACCGGGATCGTGTCGAAGGTGACCTCGCGCTACGTCGTCGTGCGCAGCCTCGATGGCCTCGAGTCGATCGTCCCCAACGAGACGCTGGTCACGACCACGGTCCTCAACCACTCCTACACGTCCTCCGAGATCCGCATCGCGATACCGGTCCAGGTGAGCTACGACAGCGACGTCGAGGCTGCCCTGGCGCTGCTGGTCGACATCGCGAAGCGCGAGCCGCGAGTGCTGGGCGGCGACCGCGCGCCGGGGGCGTTTCTCGTTGGCTTCGCCGACAACGGCATCTCCCTGGAGCTCGGCGTGTGGATCGACGACCCGCACAAAGGGCAGCTCAACCTCCGGAGCGCGCTCAACCGCGCGATCCGCGCCGAATTCAACGCGCGCGGCATCAGGTTCCCCTTCCCACAGCGCGAGGTCCGGATCGTCGGCGGAACGTCCACCGGACAGGGCCCCGCCACGACGCCGCAGGCCGGGTCGGCAACCGGAGCGGAGCCCTCCTGATCCTTCTCTCTTTTTGGGTCTCGCAACTCCGATATCACCGACCGCCAGGGTCGCGTACAATGGCGACCGGGCTTTGGGCCGCCCACTGACGCAGTCGTGGGGTCACGCAGTATAAATACGGATAATCAATGAGTTACGACTTTCTTGGGTTGATCGCGCACGGGCTCGCCCCGCTGCCGTGGTGGGGATACGTCGCGGTCGCGCTGGGGCTCACCCACGTCACGATTGCCGCGGTGACGATCTACCTGCACCGCAGCCAGGCGCACCGCGGGCTCGATCTGCACCCGCTGCCCGCGCATTTCTTCCGCTTCTGGCTCTGGCTTACCACCGGAATGGTGACCAAGGAATGGGTCGCCATCCACCGCAAGCACCACGCGAAGGTCGAGACCGTCGACGACCCGCACAGCCCGCAGACGCGCGGCATCGACACGCTGCTGCTGCGCGGCGCCGAGCTCTACCGCGCCGAGGCGAAGAACACCGAGACGATGGCCAAGTACGGACACGGCACGCCCGACGACTGGATCGAGCGCAACCTCTACACGCCCTTCTCGTGGCAGGGCGTGGGCGTGATGCTTTTCATCGACGCGCTGCTGTTCGGCCCGATCGGCGTCACGATCTGGGCCGTGCAGATGATGTGGATCCCGATCACCGCCGCAGGCATCATCAACGGCATCGGGCACTACTGGGGCTACCGCAATTTCGCGAGCAACGACGCGTCGACGAACATCGTTCCCTGGGGAATCATCATCGGCGGCGAGGAGCTGCACAACAACCACCACGCCTATGGCACGTCGGCGAAGCTGTCGTCACGCTGGTACGAGTTCGACATCGGCTGGATGTACATACGTATCCTGCAGACGCTCGGCCTCGCGACGGTGCGCAAGGTCGCCCCGCAGATCCGGTTCGACCGCGCCAAGGCGGCGCCCGATCTCGCGACACTGCAGGCGATCATCACGCACCGCTACGCGGTCGCGACCAGCTACGCCCGGACGCTGAAGACCGCCTGCGCCGCCGAGATCAGCGCGATGCGCGAGCGTCATCGCGGGCACATCGAGCTGCCGAACCTGCGCCGCTTCAAGCGCTGGCTCGCTGCGGACGCGAATGCGCTGCCGGAGACCGAGCACGCACGCATCGCCCACACGCTGGAGAAGAGCACGGTGCTGCAGCAGATCTACACGATGCGCCAGGAATTGGCCACGCTGTGGAACCGCTCGACCGAGTCCTCCGAGCAGCTATTGGCGAGGTTGCAGGACTGGTGCCATCGTGCCGAGGCTTCCGGCATCGCTCCGCTCGCCCAGTTCTCGCTGCAACTCAAGCGCTACGCGTAGGCGCCAGCGCAAGGTCTGCAGTCCCCTGGCAGCGTGTCCAGGGGCAGCAAAAAGCCCGCGGAGTTCGCGGGCTTTTTCTCGGGCGTGAAGCAGCGGAATCACTTGAGCTTCGTCTCCTTGTACTTCACGTGCTTGCGGGCAACGGGATCGAACTTCATGATCTCCATCTTGTCCGGCATGTTCTTCTTGTTCTTCGACGTCGTGTAGAAGTGGCCGGTGCCGGCCGACGACTCGAGCTTGATCTTCTCGCGCATGGTGCTTCTCCGTCAGATCCGCTCGCCGCGGGCGCGCAGGTCGACCAGCACGGCGTCGATGCCGTTCTTGTCGATCGTGCGCAGGCCGGCGTTGGTCAGCCGCAGGCTGATCCAGCGGCTCTCGCTCTCGACCCAGAACCGGCGACGCTGCAGGTTCGGCATGAAGCGCCGCTTGGTCCTGTTGTTGGCGTGTGAGACGTTGTTGCCCACCATCGGGGCCTTTCCGGTGACTTGGCAGACTCGAGCCATCGCTCGCTCCAGGATAACGTTGATCGGTACCGCAGCAAAGCCCATGATTATCCTCCAAAACCCTGCGCCGATCAACCTCAAGAAAATGGGGTCAGAGCTGTATTACTTCGGGAGCGTGCGCCCAGACGCCCGGCTCGTCTTGGCGATCGCCGCGTAGGTCTCGATCCGGACCAGCCGCCGATCGATGTCGTGGACGCTGCGGTGAAGCTCGACGACCCGATCGGCGAGGCGTTCGACCCGGTGGCCGGTGTCCTGGAGCCTTTCCTTGACCACCTCGATGCCCGAGAGGCGATCCAGGATCTCGGTAATGACGCTCACGCCACGCGCCCCGGCTTTCGCCTGGCCTCTCCGCGCTCGAGCAGATCGAAAGCCGCATCGAGCCGGGCATTGACCCGGTCGAGATCCGCCGCCATCTCCGCCAGATGGCGCCCGGCGCGGCGTGTACCGGCGTCGAGCAGTGCCAGGTCCTCGGGCGACACACCCGCGAGATAGGCGTCCACGGCGCGGCGCACTTCCTCGGCCACCTTGGTGCCCCGCGCCTTGGCGCGCGCCTGCAGTGCCTTCTTCTGCGCGCGTTCGAGATAGATCTGCGTCAATTGCAGCGTGGACATCCAATTCGCCTGCTGACGATATGTATCAAGTATATATCCATGCATCGCTGGCACGGCAAGCACAATGCGGACCGGCGCCGGGCCTCATAGCAGCCCCCGCTCGGCGAACGACACGACACTGTGGCCGGCGACGACGAAGTGGTCGAGCGTGCGAATGTCGACCAGTGCCAACGCCTGCTTCAGGGCCTGCGTCAGCAGCTCGTCGGCGCGCGATGGTTCAGCCACTCCCGACGGATGGTTGTGCGCAAAGATGACCGCGGCGGCGTTATGCGCGAGCGCCGCCTTGACGATTTCCCGCGGATATACGCTGGTTTGGGCGAGCGTGCCGCGAAAGAGCTCATCGGCGGCGAGCAAGCGGTGCTGGCTGTCGAGGAACAGCACGACGAACGCCTCGTGCGGCAGTGCTGCGAGCGTGAGTCGGAGATAGTCGCGTACCGCCTCGGGCGAAGTGAGCGTGCTGCCGTGCGTGACCTCCTCGCGCAGCATGCGGCGGGCGAGCTCGATGCCGGCCCTGATCTTCGCGACTTTCGTGGGGCCGATGCCCCGCGTGCCCGCGAGCTTGTCGGTGGGCTCGGCGAGGAGCCCGGACAGGCCGCGGTGCCGCCCGAGAAGCTCGCGCGCGATGTCGAGCGACGACAGGCCTGCAATGCCGGTGCCGAGGACTACCG
>DASYXO010000038.1:0-16231 GCA_035934825.1 Casimicrobiaceae bacterium | reverse complement strand
TCGGCAGGAACTCCGCTCCTGCAGCCGCGGGGCTCGCGACCCAAGGGAGCACGCTCGTGTCGTCGACGCTCGGCGCCCACGCACCGGCCGCCGCCGCGATCGCGACCGGCATCGATTGGACCCTGCTGGCGCAACTCGGCGCTTTCTTCCTCAAGGCCGGCGCGTTCGTGTTCGGCAGCGGACTCGCGATCGTGCCATTTCTCTACGGCGGCGTCGTACACGATCACCATTGGCTCAATGAGCGCCAGTTCATCGACGCCGTGGCGGTCGCGATGATCACGCCGGGGCCGGTGGTCATCACCGTCGGGTTCATCGGCTACCTCATTGCCGGGATGCCGGGTGCGACGGTGGCCGCGCTTGGTACGTTCTTGCCCTGCTACCTGTTCACCATCCTGCCGGCGCCGTATTTCAAGAAATACGGCCGGCGGCCAGCGCTGCTCGCGTTCGTGAACGGAGTCACCGCCGCGGCGATCGGCGCCATCACCGGTGCGGTAATCGTGCTGGCGGAGCGGACGATCGTCGATGCGACCACGGCAGTGATCGCGATCTGCGCCGTTGGAGCGATCTGGAAAGTGAAGAAGCTGCCCGAGCCGGTGCTGGTCGCGATCGCGGCGCTCGTGGGGCTGGCCATGTTCCCGGGCGTGCCCCGATGAGCGTGTCGCTCCCGCGCCGGCAGATGCGTCCGGCTCGGGCCGTCGCAGGCTGCGCCTGCCCGGCTACCGGGCCCCTTCCGTCGCGGGCCGGATCGCCGACTTCGGGCGGAACGCCTTGCACACCGCGTCGTGGGTTTCGATGTAGGGACCGCCGATCAGGTCGAGGCAGTAGGGAACGGCAGGAAACACGCCGTCCAGCGTCTCCTTGATCGCTTTCGGCTGTCCAGGAAGGTTCAGGATCAATGCGCTGCCACGGATGACGCCGACCTGTCGCGACAGGATCGCCGTCGGAACGTAGCGCAGGCTCACCTGGCGCATCTGCTCGCCGAAGCCGGGCAGCACTTTGTGCGCGACGGCGAGCGTGGCCTCCGGAGTGACGTCGCGAGGGGCGGGGCCGGTGCCGCCCGTCGTCAGCACCAGGTCGCAGCGCGCGATGTCGACGAGCTCGACCAGCGTGCGTTCGATCACCGGCTGTTCGTCGGGAATGAGCCGCGATTCGACGCGCCACGGCGTCTTCAGCGCCGACTGGAACCAGGCGGTGAGCCCCGGAAGTCCCTGGTCGACGTAGACGCCCGACGATGCGCGATCCGAGATCGAAACCAGGCCAATCAGCAGCGAGTCCTCGTTCATGGTCGGAGGGCTTTCAGGGCTGTGCGATGTCGACGATGCGCTTGATCTCGCGGAACAATGCACGGAACCTGCGGGGCGGCGCGCCGCGCAGACGCTCGGCGCGGGCGTCCGCGATCATCTCGGCGAGTGCGCTGCGTGATGCCGCGGTGTGCGCCGCGACGAACGCGTCGAGTCCTTCCGGATCGTCCAGCAGGCGGTCGCGCCAGCGCTCGGTCGTCGCGAAGCGCGCACGCTCCCGTTCGCTGCCTTGTTCCCATGCGGACATCGCCTCGCGCAGCGGCGCCGGGTCGACATCGCGCATCAGGCGGCCGATGTACTGCAACTGGCGTCGTCGTGCCTCGTGCTTGTTGAGCTTGCGCAGCAGCGCGATCGCGTCGACCAGGCGCTCGGGAAGTGCCAGCGTCGCGAGGCGTTCCGGGTCGAGGCCGACCAAGGCCTGCCCCAGGTCCTGCAGCGCGTGCATCTCGTGCTTGCGTTGCGTCTTGGACGGGCCTTCGAACCCTTCGGCGGCGGGCAAGGACGCCTCGCGGTGAGTGCTCATCGGCGGGGTGCGGGCCACGTTGGCGGTCGTGATGGAACAGGGCGGTCGACAGACCCCGGTCCGGATTTTCCGGGAATCCCCGGAGGCTTTGCTATGATAGCCGACGCTGCTGCCGAATGCCGTCGCGCCTGCGCGAACCACCGGCGCCGTTGCGCAGCGTAACCCTCGCCCGATCTCGAGATGACCGCGTCGATGCCGGAAGTCGAAACTCCAACAACGGCGCGCCGCGTCGGGCCGCACCGGCACGGCTCGCATTTCCCGGTGTCGACCTCGACGCTCGAGCGCATTGCAGGGACGGTCATCGCCGCTGCCCGCAAAGCCGGGGCGACGGCGGCGGAGACCGAGGTGTCGCAGGCCGTCGGCCAAAGCGTCACGGTCCGCAAAGCTGCCGTCGAGACGATCGCCTATCATCGGGACAAAGGCGTGGGCGTCACCGTCTATGTCGGGAGGCGACGCGGCCATGCCAGCACCGCCGACTTCGCCGCCGACGCGCTCGAAGCCGCCGTCGCGAAGGCGCTCGCGATCGCCCGCTACACCGCCGAGGATCCGGCGGCGGGACTGGCCGATCGCGATCGCCTTGCGCGCGCGTGGCCCGCTCTCGACCTCTATCATCCCTGGGACCTCGACGTTGATGCGGCGATCGAGCTCGGACGCGAGACCGAGGCGGCGGCGCTCGCCGTCGGCCCGCGGATCACCAACACCGAGGGGGCGAGCGTCTCTCGCGGGGAATCGGAATTCGTCTACGCGAACACGCTGGATTTCCTCGGCGGCTACAGAAGCTCGCGCCACCACGTCGACTGCTCGGTCATCGGCGAGACTGGGGGCGCGATGCAGCGCGATTACTGGTACACGGCGGCGCGCGCTCCGGAGGACCTGATGCCCGTTGCCGACGTCGGGCGCATCGCCGGCGAGCGGACGCTGCGCAGGCTCGGCGCGCGCCAGCTTGGCACCCTCGAGTGCCCGGTTCTGTTCGAGGCACCCGAAGCCGCCGACCTGCTGGGTGCGTTCGTTCACGCGGTTTCCGGCGGGAGCCTGTACCGCAAGTCGTCGTTCCTGCTCGATTCGATCGGAACCCAGGTCTTCTCGCCGCTGGTGAACGTACGCGAGGAGCCGCATCTGCCCCGTGCGCGCGGGAGTGCGCCTTTCGACAACGAGGGTGTCTCGACCGCGCCGCGCCAGATCGTCGCCGGAGGCGTCCTGCAGGGCTATTTCCTCGGCAGCTACTCGGCGCGCAAGCTCGGCCTGGCTTCGACCGGCAATGCGGGCGGTGCGCACAACCTCGTCGTCCCGGGAAGCGAGGACCTGCCGGCACTGCTGCGGCGCATGGGCCGGGGACTGTTCGTCACCGAGCAGCTCGGGCAAGGGGTCAACCCGGTCACCGGCGACTTTTCGCGCGGCGCCGCGGGGTATTGGGTGGAGGGCGGCGAAATCGCGTTTCCGGTCGAGGAAATCACCATCGCAGGCAACCTGAAGCAGATGTTCCGCGACATCGTCGCGCTGGGCAACGACGTCGACACGCGGGGCTCCCGCCATGTTGGGTCGATGCTGGTCGCACGCATGACCATCGCCGGCAGTTGAGCAATCGCGACAACCGGCGGCGTTCACCTCGCGATGATCGAGCCACTAATCGACTGGGTCCACCGGCTCAACGATCCGTTGCGCAGCGCGAAGCTCGCGCGACGCTGGATCGCGAAGCTTCCGAGAGGCGACGTGCTCGAGGTCCAGCGGCTTTCGCTCGAGCTCGTCGGTAACTTCCCGGGCCGCCGCAAGGAGGCGAACGTCGCGCAGGTCGAGGCGCTGCTGAAGCTGGATGCGCGTCTCGAGCCGGTCATCGCCGACCTCACGCGCCAGTACACGGTCAACTACCAGAAGAGCACGACCGTCGAATCGAGGCTGTGGCACGCGGTATTCGACCTCATCAAGGCGTTCGTCGCCGCGTATCACCAGGCGCTGACGGCGGGCTTTCCGCACGCCGAGAACAAGCGCTGGCGGGCGGTCCTGCCCTGGGCGCTGGTACGCCTCGCCCATTACAAGGGCCTCGACGGCAAGTTCCGGCTGTTCCGCTACAGCCACTGGATCCCGGCGCAATGGAAGGAATTCCATGAGATCTACGAGCTGGCGCGTGCGCGCTCGTGGCAGCGCGAGCAGCTCGTGATGGGCGTCGGCCGGTTTTCCACGCCGGGCGTCTTCCTCGAGCAGGTCTACCTGAACACGCTGCTGCTGATGCGCCTGGATTCGGGGAATTTCACGCCCGACCAGGTCGAATGGGTCGGCAAGCAGATCGAGGACTGGGCGCCATCGCTGGAATTGAGCCCGACGCCCAGCGATGCCGCGGGATTCTTCGTCGACGTCGCGAGCTCGCAGGGCCTGCGACGGCGCGAGAAGCGCCCGGTGGGCGGACAGGTGATGTACGTCGACGCGAACCCGCTCTATGCGCGGATCGTCGAGCGGCTGCGCTGGCTGCCCGAGCGCGACGAAATCACGACCCCGCCCGGCGAGCTTCCGCCACGCGAGCAACGCCTGCTGCTGATGCGGCTCGCGTCGCTGTTCGGGCCCGACGCGATCGCGCACGCCCCGCGCGCCACGCGCCATGCCGCGGACGAGCATGTTCGCGTCGTCAGCGGCCTGCATGCGCTGGTGCGCGCGATCGCGGAGATCGACCGCCTCCCCGACGCCGCGCGAACCGCGGGGATCGTCGCGAGCTATGACGAGGCCACGTTGGTCAATCCGGGGATCAACCCCGCATCGATCGAGCGACGCGTGCGCGGCTCCCGCTGGAAGATGGTCGACCGGAGCGAGACCGGCTTTCGCCTGATGGCACCCGCGAAGGAGGCCCCGGCCAGGCTCGGTGAATTGCTCGCGGTCAAGGACGACGAGTACTGGACGCTGGGTGTCGTGCGACGCATGCAACGCCAGCAGGTCGACGAGATGACCGTCGGTGTGGAAATCGTCGCGCGCCGGCTGGTCCGCGTCTTGATGCGGGGCTGGTCGGCGCCTTCGGAAACCATGCGCAGTGCCCACGATCGGCCATTCTTCGGCATCTACCTCCCAGCGGTGCCCGAGAACAGGCAAGCGTCGCAACGCAGCCTGATCGGTCCGGACGACCGCTTCTCACCGGGCAGCATGGTCGAGCTCGACACCGGCAGCGGGCGTTACCTGATACGCCTGACCCAGACGCTCGAGCGCCAGACGGGCTGGACGTGGACGAATTTCAACGCGGTCCGCAAGCTTGGCGGCTGAGCGTCGAACCCGATTCGGGACTGCCGCGCAGGCCGCTCGCTCCCCGGTGGACTGCACGGTCGGTCAGACGTGACCGGGTCTGCCTGCTAGAATCCTCGCGCCATGCGGCACTGGCGCGACTTGGGCGGGTTCGGGCGCGATCGGGCGGCGCATCGGGAGGGCATCTGGGGAGGCGGGCAGGGGAGCGAAAGCCCGCAACTTCACAGCATCGTCGGCAAAGCCGTCGTTCACCACGTGAGGAGAATTCAGGATGGAGCGTCGTTCGTTCATCAAAAACGCCGGCATGGCCGGCATATTGGCGGCGGGATCCGCACCGGCGTTTGCCCAGAGCGCGCCCGAGGTCAAGTGGCGCCTCGCGTCGAGCTTCCCGCGCAGCCTGGACACGATCTTCGGTGGCGCGGAACTCATCAGCAAGCGCGTGGCAGCCTCGACCAACAACAAGTTCCAGATCCAGACGTTTGCCGGTGGCGAACTCGTCCCGCCGTTCAGCGTGATCGATGCCGTGCAGAATGCAACGGTCGAATGCGCCCACTCCGCTGCATACTATTTCTTCGGCAAGGATCCGACGTTCGCATTTGCCTGCACGATCCCGTTCGGGATGAACGCGAGGCAGCAGAACGCCTGGATGTACCACGGCGGCGGCCTGCAGCTGATGCGCGATTTCTTCAAGGACTACAACATCATCAACTTCCCGGCAGGCAACACCGGGGCGCAGATGGGGGGCTTCTACCGCAAGCCGATCAACACTGTCGCCGACTTCAAGGGCCTGAAGATGCGCATCGGCGGCACCGGCGGTCTGCCATTGCAGAAGCTGGGCGTCATTCCGCAGCAGATACCTGGCGGCGACATCTACCCGGCGCTCGAAAAGGGGACGATCGACGCAGCCGAATGGGTCGGCCCCTACGACGACGAAAAGCTCGGCCTCTACAAGGTCGCCAAGTACTACTACTACCCCGGCTGGTGGGAGGGGCAGGCCGAGCTCGACCTGTTCGTCAATATCAAGGCTTACGAAGCGCTGCCGAAGGAATACCAGTCGGTTCTCGAATCCGCCTGCACCGAGGCGCTCGTCGACATGCAGGCCAAGTACGATGCGCTCAACCCCGCGGCGCTCAAGCGGCTGATCGCCGCCGGCGTGCAGCTGAGGCCGTTCTCGAACGAGATCATGGCGGCCTGCTACAAGGCGTCGAAGGAAGTCTACGACGACATTGCGACCAAGAACGCCAAGTTCAAGAAGGTCTATGAGCCGTGGAAGGCGTTCCTTGCCGAGGAGATCTCGTGGTTCCAGGTCGCCGAGAACCGCTTCGACAACTTCATGATCGCGGCTGCCCGGATGTCGCAGCAGAAGAAATAGTCCGCGCCCTTGGCGTCAAGCGCAGCCGCCAGGAAAGCCCCGCTCCGGCGGGGCTTTTTGCTGAGTGCTTGCACGGGAAACCGGGGTCAGAGCCGTAATCGGGGTCAAGGCCACAATTGCGGCTCTGACCCCAATTTCCCACCAATTTCCCACCCAAGAACGCTATTTGCCGTTCGCCGGCGTCGGGTTCCCGAACGCCTTCTCGAGCGCCTTGGTGGCGTCCTCCTGCTCGCTGCCGGTACCTGTCGCGCCTTCGGGCGTGCCATGCGGGGGCGTTACTCCGGTCCCCGGCGCGCTTGGTGCCTTGGTTCCGAAAGCGTCTTCGAGTGCTTTCTCGGCGCGTTCCTGCTCGCTGCTGCCCGCCGTGCCGCCGCCCTTGGACCCCGGCAACGTGATCCGTCCCTCCTCGGGAACGATGATCTGGATCTTGTTGATGTCGACCTTATTCTCGCCCGCCTTGTAGACCATCACCATCTGCGGGAATGCGATCACCAGGCCGACCATGAGGATTTGGATCAGCACGAACGGGATGGCGCCCCAGTAGATCTGTCCGGTCGTGATCCCCTTGGTGACCTTCTTCGTGACGCGGTCGACGTAGTCCTTGGCCGGGGCAACGCTTCGCAGATAGAAAAGTGCGAAGCCGAAAGGCGGATGCATGAACGAAGTCTGCATGTTGACGCCCAGCAGCACGCCGAACCAGATCAGGTCGATGCCGAGCTTGTCGGCGACGGGCCCGACCAGCGGGATGATGATGAACGACAGCTCGAAGAAATCGAGGAAGAACGCGAGGAAGAAGATCAGGATGTTGACGACGATCAGGAAGCCGAGCTGGCCCCCTGGAAGGTTCGTCAGCAGGTTTTCGACCCAGATGTGGCCGTTGACGCCGTAGAACGTCAGGCTGAACACCCTCGCGCCGACGAGGATGAAGACGACGAACGTTGACAGCTTCGCCGTCGTGTCCATCGCCTGCGTCAGCAGCTTGTAGGACAGCCGGCGTCGCGCGAGCGCCATGATCAGTGCGCCGGTCGCGCCCATGGCGCCGCCTTCGGTCGGGGTCGCGACACCGAGGAAGATCGTGCCGAGCACCAGGAAGATCAGCGCCAGTGGCGGGATCAGCACGAATACGACCCGCTCGGCGATCCGTGACAGCAGGTTGAACTTGAGCACGCGATTGACGACGGCGGCGAAAAAAGCCACCGCCGTCCCGACCGACGTCGCGATGACCAGCGTTTCGTCGAGGGCCCGGTCCGCCATTTCCAGCTTGGCGTAGGCGACTGCCACGACCGCGGCGACGATCACCAGCGCGACCAGCGAGAGCGCACCGCTGCTGCCGTCGGGCTGGCGCAGCGTGCGCGCCTCGGGCGGCAGCGCGGGTACCCAGTTGGGTTTCGCGACCGACGCGCCGAGCGTGTATAGCGCGTAGATGCCGGCCAGCGTCAGCCCTGGAATGAATGCCCCGGCGTACATGTCGCCGACCGAGCGGCCGAGCTGGTCGGCCATGATGATCAGCACCAGCGACGGCGGGATGATCTGCGCCAGGGTGCCCGAGGCCGCGATGACGCCAGTCGCGAGCCGCCGGTCGTAGCCGTAACGCAGCATGATGGGCAGCGATATCAGGCCCATCGAAATCACGCTGGCGGCGACGACGCCGGTCGTCGCCGCCAGCAGTGCGCCGACGAAGATCACTGCATAGGCGAGACCGCCGCGCACCGATCCGAACAGCTGCCCGATGGTGTCGAGCAGGTCCTCGGCCATTCCCGATCGCTCGAGGATCAGTCCCATGAACGTGAAGAAAGGGACGGCCAGCAGCGTGTCGTTGGACATCACGCCGAACACCCGCTCGGGCAACGCCTGGAACAACGATGCGTCGAGCAGGCCCAGCTTGATGCCGACCAGCCCGAAGAACACGCCGACCGCGCCGAGCGAGAATGCGACCGGGAATCCTAGCAGCAGCGTGACGATCAGCCCGGCGAACATCAGCGGAGCGATGTTGGCAACGAGCCAGGCGGTCATGCGGAGGTCTCCTTGCCTTCGACCGGAAGGGCATCGCCGCGCAGGCGCGCGATCTCCTCGGCAAGTTCCTCCTCGGCGGATCTCGCATGCTGCTTCTCGAGGGGATCCGGAATCCGGCCCGCGAGGAAGGCGATGCGCTTGATGAGCTCGGAGATGCCCTGGATGATCAGCAGCGCGAACCCGACGGGCACCATCAGGCGCGCGGGCCAGATGATCAGGCCGCCGGCGTTGGTGGACACCTCATGGCGCGCGTAGGAATCGGTGAACAGCGGCCACGACAGCCACATGATGATCCAGGACATCGGCATCAGGAACAGCAGCAGTCCGATGACGTCGATCCAGTTCTGCGCGCGGCGGGACAGCCGGCCGGCGATGATGTCGATGCGTACGTGCTCGTTGCGCAGCAGTGTGTAGCCGGCGCCAAGGAGGAAGATCACCGAGAACAGGTACCACTGGATCTCGAGATAGGCATTCGAGCTGTAGTTGAACAGCTTGCGCACCGATGCGTTCGTGGCGCTGATCAGCACGACCACCAGGATCAGCCAATAGACGAGGCGTCCGACGCGCTCGGTGGCGGCGTCGATCGCCCGCGACAGAGCGAGCAGGGCGTTCAAGAGTTCTCCCAAGAATGTTTGGCGCATCGCTGACGGCGCCGATGGCATGCAGCCCGGTCGCCCCGCAAGCCCCCCGGCGACGGACGCCGAATTATAGGGGATGGCACCGCGCGGAGCGCTCCGGCGCGTAGCATTTGTCCCGCTTCGCGCGGGCCGCCCCTGCCAAGTGATAAAATCCAAGCTTTGCCAGACCTCCACCCGCCATGTTCAGTCGCTCAAACGTGTTGGCGCAGTCGGATCCGGAACTCTGGCAGGCGATCGTTGGCGAGAACGGTCGCCAGGAAGAGCACATCGAGCTCATCGCTTCCGAAAACTATGCGAGCCCGGCGGTCATGGCGGCGCAGGGTTCGCAGCTGACCAACAAGTACGCCGAGGGCTACCCCGGCAGGCGCTACTATGGCGGCTGCGACTTCGTCGACATCGCCGAACAGCTCGCGATCGATCGTGTTCGCAGGCTATTCCACGCCGAGGCCGCGAACGTCCAGCCCCATTCCGGCGCGCAGGCCAACCAGGCGGTATTCTTCGCGGCGCTTTCCCCGGGCGATACGATCCTCGGCATGAGCCTTCCGCACGGCGGGCACCTCACGCACGGTTCGCCGGTCAACCTGTCCGGCAAGTGGTTCAAGGTTGCCGCCTACGGTCTTGAGCCCGACACCGAGCTGATCGACTACGATGCTGCCGAGCAGCTGGCCTACGAGCACCGACCGAAGCTGATCATCGCAGGGGCGTCGGCGTATTCGCGGGTCATCGACTGGAAACGCTTCCGCGCCATTGCCGACGGCGTGGGGGCGCTGCTGATGGTCGATATGGCGCATTACGCGGGGCTGGTTGCCGCAGGCGTCTACCCCAGCCCCGTCGGGATCGCCGACTATGTCACCAGCACGACCCACAAGACGCTGCGCGGTCCCCGGGGGGGCTTCGTGCTGACCAAGGAGGCGCACGCCAAGGCGCTCAATTCAGCGGTTTTCCCCGGACTGCAGGGCGGGCCGTTGATGCACGTCATCGCCGCCAAGGCGGTAGCCTTCGGCGAAGCACTGACCCTCGACTTCAAGATATACCAGGAGCGGGTGCTCGAGAACGCGCGCGTGCTCGCCAAGGTGCTGCAGGAGCGGGGCCTGCGCATCGTATCCGGCGGTACCGATTCGCACCTGTTCCTGGTCGACCTGCGTGCCAAGAAGGTGACGGGCAAGGACGCCGAGACGGCACTGTCGCGCGCGCACATCACCGTCAACAAGAACGCGATTCCCAATGATCCCGAGAAGCCGTTCGTCACGTCGGGAATCCGCATCGGCAGTCCGGCGGTCACCACCCGCGGGTTCGGCGAGATCGAATGCGAGGAGCTCGGGCACCTGATTGCCGACGTGCTCGACGCACCCGGCGACGAGGCGGTGGCCGGCCGCGTCCGCGGCACGCTCGCGGCGCTGACGCGCAGGTTCCCCGTCTATCGCACATGACGCTCGCAATGCCGCTGCGCCTGCGCAGGCCCGACGCGTTGACCCGATGAAGTGCCCATTCTGCGGCAGCGATGAAACGCAGGTGATCGATTCGCGGGTCTCCGACGCCGGTGACTCGATTCGCCGCCGGCGTCGCTGCACCGGATGCCAGAAGCGCTTCACCACCTACGAGACCGTCGAGCTGCGCCTGCCGCAGGTGGTCAAGACCAACGGGAACCGCGCCGATTTCGACCGGACCCGCCTGCGAGTCGGATTCGCACGTGCGTTGCACAAGCGGCCGGTGCCCACCGAATACGTCGATGCCGCTATCGAGCGAATCGTGCAGAAGGTGCTGTCTCTGGGCGAGCGCGAGATCGCGTCGCGGCAGCTGGGCGAGATGGTCATGGAAGAGCTCTACAAGCTCGACAAGGTCGCCTACATACGCTTCGCATCGGTTTACCGCTCGTTCCAGGATGCCTCCGATTTCCGCGATGCGCTGAAGGAGGTCGAATCCGTGCCCGCCCCGCGCAAATCCGCGCGACGGCCGGCGTGACCGGTCCGCCGGCCGCGCTGCGCCGGACGTGACACCGGAGCGACGGAGACCGCGGTGGACGGCTTGAGCCGTACCGCATACTCCGACGCCGATCGCGCGCACATGGCGCGCGCGCTCGAGTTGGCCGAGCGAGGCCTTTTTACGACGACCCCCAACCCGCGGGTCGGCTGCGTCATCACACGCGACGGAAACCCGATCGGCGAAGGCTGGCACGTCCGCGCCGGCGAGGCCCATGCCGAAGTCGCCGCGCTCACGGATGCCAACGCCAGGGAGCAGGAGGTGCGGGGCGCCACACTGTACGTCACCCTTTCGCCCTGCAACGTGCAGGGGCGAACACCCCCGTGTGTCGACGAGATCATCCGGGCGGGCATCACGCGCGTCGTGGCGGCGATGCGCGACCCCGGCGCCGCGCAGGCCGACGGGCTCGCGCGGCTCGCTGCCGCGGGCATCACCGTCGACGTTGGGTTGCTCGAAGCGGAGGCGCGCGAGCTCAATCGAGGTTTCGTCTCGCGCATCGCCCGCGGACTGCCGTGGGTGCGCAGCAAGATCGCCGCGACGCTCGACGGGCGCACTGCACTTGCAAGCGGAGAGAGCCGGTGGATCACCGGCGCTCCCGCCCGTGACGACGGCCACGCGTGGCGCGCGCGCGCCTGCGCGATCCTGACCGGAGTCGGCACCGTCCTGCACGATGATCCGCAACTCAACGTGCGCGCGGTCGCGACGTCGCGCCAGCCGCTCAAGGTGATCGTCGATCGCAATGGCGATGTCCCAGCCGGTGCGAGAGTGCTCGAAGGCGGTCCCGCGATGATCGTGACCGCCGGCCCTCGCAATCCCGCGTGGCCCGACGATGTCGACGTGCTCGCGTTGCCCGATGGGGACGAGCGCGTTGATCTCGGCGCGATGATGCGCGAGCTTGCCCGGCGCGGCGTCAACGAGGTCCACGTCGAGTGCGGCGCCAAGCTCAACGGCGCACTGCTGCGCGCAGGACTGATCGACGAGCTCCTCGTTTACCTCGCGGGCGGGTTGATCGGCGATCCCGCACGCGGAATGTTCGAGTTTCCCGAGCCGCTTCGGGCCCTCGCAGGGCGCACGCGGCTGCGCTGGAAAGCGATCGATCGCATCGGCGAGGACCTGCGCATCATCGCGCGCATCGAAGGTGGGGAGGAAGGCTGATGTTCACGGGCATCGTCGAGGGCGTCGGCCGCGTCGCCGCTGTGGAACCGGCCGCCGGCGGCGCGAGGCTGCGCGTGGCGGCGGGTGCGCTCGAGCTCGCAGACGTTCGCGTGGGTGGCAGCATCTGCGTCGGCGGGTGCTGCCTGACCGTCGTCGCCATTGCCGGCGGCATGCTCGATTTCGACGTGTCGGCCGAGACGCTGCGCTGCACGACCGGCTTCGCGCCCGGGCGCGGCGTGAACCTGGAAAAGGCGCTGCGCCTGGCCGATCGCCTCGACGGGCACTTGGTGAGTGGCCATGTCGACGGCGTCGGAATCGTCACCGCCTTCGACCCGGCCGAGTCGGATCGCGGTGCCAGCTGGTTGCTCGAAATTGAGGTGCCCGTGCCGCTGGCGCGCTTCATCGCCGCCAAGGGCTCGATCGCGGTCGACGGTGTCAGCCTGACGACCAATTCCGTGGCCGATGCGCGGTTTACCGTCAATCTGATCCCGCATACACTGGTCGTGACGACACTCGGAAAGCTGACCGCAGGTACCACGGTCAACCTCGAGGTCGACCTGGTCGCGCGCTACGTCGAGCGCCTGTACGCGGCGCCACGCTAAAAGGACGAAATCATGGATCTCACGACCCTGGAACGCCTTCCGATGTGGGTGGGCGGTCGCCCGCATTCGCCCACGACGACGCGATACGGCGAGGTGACCAATCCCGCGACCGGCGAAGTCATCCGCCATGTTCCCTACGGCAACGCAGCCGACGTCGACGCCGCCGTGCAGTCGGCCTCCGCAGCGTTTCCGGGGTGGGCCGCGAGCCCGCCGCTGCGGCGCGCGCGCGTATTGATGCGTTTCCGCGACCTGCTCGACCGGCACCGCAAGGACCTGGCGCGCATCGTCACCCGGGAGCACGGCAAGACGCTCGCCGACGCCGAGGGCTCGGTTGTGCGTGGCATCGAAGTCGTCGAGTTCGCGACCGGCATCCCGCACTTGCTGAAAGGCGAGCACAACGACAGCGTCGGGACCGACGTCGACAGCTGGTCGATGCGCATGCCGCTGGGAGTGTGCGCGGGCATCACACCGTTCAATTTCCCGGCGATGGTGCCGATGTGGATGTTCCCCGTGGCCATCGCCTGCGGCAACACCTTCGTGCTGAAGCCGTCGGAACGCGTGCCGACGCTGTCGCTGCGGCTCGCTGAGCTGCTGCAGGAAGCGGGCCTGCCCGACGGTGCGTTCAACGTCGTCCACGGCGACAGGGAGGCGGTCGACGCGCTGCTCGCGCACCCGACGCTGCGCGCCGTGTCCTTCGTCGGGTCGACGCCGACCGCACGCTACATCTACGAGACGTCGGCGCGGTACGGCAAGCGCGTACAGGCGCTGGGCGGCGCGAAGAACCACGCGATCGTCATGCCCGACGCCGATCTCGATTTCGCGACCGAGGCGATCATCGGCGCCGGCTACGGCTCGGCCGGCGAGCGCTGCATGGCGATCTCGGCGATCGTCGCGGTCGGCGACGTGGCAGATGCGTTGGCGGCGAGGCTCGCCGAGCGGGCGACGAAGGTGACGACGGGGCCTGGAGATGGTACGGACGTGGAAATGGGACCGGTCATCACCTGCGCCGCGCGCGACCGCATCACCGGCTTGATCGATCGCGGGGTCACCGAAGGCGCGTCGCTCCTCGTCGACGGCCGGCGACCGACGATCCCCGGGCACGCCGATGGATTCTTCGTGGGACCGACGCTGTTCGATCGCGTGACACCCTCGATGGCGATCTACAGGGAGGAAATCTTCGGCCCGGTGCTGGCGATGCTGCGCGTGGCTTCGCTCGAGGACGCGATCGGCCTCATCAACGCCAATCCTTATGCCAATGGCGCGGCGCTGTTCACGCGCTCGGGTCACGCGGCGCGCCGCTTCCAGCGGGAGGCCGAGGTCGGCATGGCCGGCATCAACGTGCCGATCCCGGTGCCGATGGCGTTCTACTCGTTCGGCGGCTGGCGCAGCTCGCTGTTCGGAGACCTGAATGTGCACGGCGTCGACGGCGTTCGTTTCTACACGCGCCTGAAGACGGTGACGTCGCGCTGGCCGGACGACGGGAGTGCGGCGCCCGGGTTCCATATGCCCTTGATGGGCTGACACACGATCTCGCAGGTGCCGGACTTGCGTCGTGCCCGGCAGCCGGCGATCGCGCGGCGAGACACGATGTGGGTCCCACCTGGCAGCTGCGGATCCGAACAGCGGGCAGCGGGTCAGGGCGGGTCGCCGCGCCCGAAGTTCGTGAAGCCGGCCTGCGGGTCCCGGTGCGGCATCGCTCGAGGACTTCCTGCCGTAATCGCTGCTATCGGACTCGCTCGCCACGCCACCCGCGACGGCCGGCACTCCCACGGGCGCTCCGCCCGTCCCGCCCCGCTGCCGCCGACCGATTGGCGCCGACTCTATGGCGCCGACTCGATTGCTGCGCAATCCGCGCGGGCACATCGAAATTGGCATGGCGAGACTGCGCCTGATGCCGATCTTCCTGGCGATCTACGCGGCTGCGGATCCGAGCGGCGGGCGCGCGGCGAGCATCGCAGCGAGCATCGCAGCGAACGCCGCAGTCGCATCGAATCACTCGTCGAGCACGCGCCATGACAGGCGATGCCCGGCAGGTTCGGCGCCGAGCATCGCCTGCGAGAAGGAAGTGGCGCCCCCGGGCCCGTCGACACGGACGCTGACGCGAAAATACGGCGATCGCGGAGGCTCCCCCGGATCGGGCGAACCCAGTGCCGCCGCGACGCTCGGCGGCGACAGCGCGCAGTTGTCCGACGTCGCCGGGCCGGGCGCGACGCAAAGGCGCTCGACGATGTGCCGGATCGTCAGCGCGCCTTCGGCTTCGAGCAGTCCGGCCGCCGCGGGATAGTCGGCGATTTGCTGCAGCGCGCGTGGAACGCCGCGCGCGTCCTCGCCGGGCGCGCGTGAAGCGTAGTAATTGTTGGCGACGTCGTCGGCATCCGTGCTTGCAATCGCGCCGCTGCGGTAAAGCGCATCGACATCGCGTTCGATCGCGGCGAATGCGGCGAGGGCGACGTTCTGTCGCGCAATCAGGTTCCCTCCGATGGTCGCCGAGATGTAGCTCCCCCGGATCAGCGAAACGGCGGCGAACGCCATGGCGATGGTCATGATCAAGGCGACGAACAGCACCGCGCCGCGCACCCGCGGCGCATTCAAGCTCATCACGGCGCCATGTCCTCTCATGTATCGCGATTCCACAGCGAATTGCGCAGCGGTACGACCACCTCGCGGGTGCCGTATCGAAAGCCTCCGGCCTTCGATCCGCCGATCGTTCCTTCGAGCCGGCCGGGGCAAGCGCTCCGATCGGGAAGCTCGCAATCGAACAACACCCAACGAAAGTCACCGGTCGCCTGCGGGTCGAATTCCTCGCCGCGAGAGATGATGCCGACGCGCAGCGCGACGATGCGTTCAAGCACGGCCCGCGGCGCGGACAGCATCGAGGCGGCGTCGAGGCCATCGGCGACCGACGCCCCGACCCAGTCATCGAGCGTGCCGTCGCCGTCGCGATCGATCCCGTACTGGAGCTTGAGGTTGACGATGTTCGAGACCAGCGGGGTCGGGGCATCCCCGTTCAGCACGTCGGTGCTTCGCAGCACTCCCGACGCGACGTCGAAGCGCAGCGTCGGCGCGCGGCGAGCGGATCCGAGGTTCATCAGCAGCGACGTCACCGGCAGACCGACCTCGACGGGCGTATGCGCGATGTCGATCACACCTGGCGCGACGGCGGTCACCGCGGTCACCTCTGCCGTCGCGCAGGTGCCCGTGCGGCTGATGGCGACGACGCGATCGCCGACGGCGAATCCGTCGGGACTCTGGACGCGGAAGCTGGCGCCGGCGGGCGCCGGCGCCGCGAATGCCGCGGGCGCGGCCATTCGCGATTGCAGCGACTGACGCACGACCAGGCTGTCGGGCCGATCGACGCGCCCGCTGTCGGTCACCAGGGCGACGACCGGTCGCTGCGTCGCCTTGATCTCCGGCAACGGCGGACATGA
>DASYXO010000004.1:0-8611 GCA_035934825.1 Casimicrobiaceae bacterium | reverse complement strand
GCGCTTCATGTGCTCGAAGGTGACGACGTCGATGTTGCCGGTCGCGGTGACGAAGATGTCGGCCTTGTCGCAGGCGTCGTCCATGGTCACGACGCGATAGCCCTCCATCGCCGCCTGCAGCGCGCAGATCGGGTCGATCTCGGTGACCCACACCTGCGCCGAAAGCGCGCGCAACGCCTGTGCCGAGCCTTTGCCGACGTCGCCGTAGCCGTTCACGACTGCGATCTTGCCCGCGACCATCACGTCGGTCGCGCGCTTGATCCCGTCGACCAGCGACTCGCGGCAGCCGTAGAGGTTGTCGAACTTGCTCTTGGTGACCGAGTCGTTGACGTTGATCGCGGGGAAGCCCAGCCGCCCTTCCTTGTGCATCTGGTAGAGGCGCTTGACGCCGGTCGTCGTCTCTTCGGTGACGCCCTTGATGCCGGCCTTGAGCCGCGAGTAGAACTTCGGATCGGCATCGAGGCGCTTCGCGATCGCCGCGAACAGCGCCGTCTCTTCCTCGTGCGCCGGATGCGCGATGACCGACCGATCCTGCTCCGCTTGCGCGCCCAGGTGGACGAGCAGCGTCGCATCGCCGCCGTCGTCGAGGATCATGTTCGGCGCCTGCCCGCCACCCCACAGGAAGATGCGGTGCGTGAAATCCCAGTAGCGCTCGAGCGTCTCGCCCTTGTAGGCGAACACCGGCGTGCCCCGCGCGGCGATCGCCGCCGCCGCATGGTCCTGCGTCGAGTAGATGTTGCAGGATGCCCAGCGCACCTCGGCACCCAGCGCCTGCAGCGTCTCGATCAGCACCGCGGTCTGGATCGTCATGTGCAGGCTGCCGGCGATGCGCGCGCCGCGCAGCGGCTGCCCAGGCGCGAACTCGTCGCGGATCGCCATCAGGCCCGGCATCTCGGTTTCGGCGATCGCAATCTCCTTGCGACCCCAGTCGGCAAGGGACAGGTCGGCAACTTCGCAGTCGGCGAATTTGCCAGTCTCGTTCACGGCGTTCATCGGTCACTCCGTTGGCAACGGGCGACGAGGCGGGTGGGCGTAGCGATCGCCCGTTGCCCGCGGACCCAGTCGCGGTTCAACGAGCGCAGTTGCAAAAGGGGCACGAGCCCAGGGCACCGTGCCCACCCCGAGCCTGGCCCGGGCGGCGAACGCCTGCGCGGGTTGCAACGCTCCTCGGGGCGCAGAGGAAAGCGGATTGTACCGCAGCCCCGGTCAGCGCAACTCGCGCTCCCCGCGCAGCACCAGCGCGACGGCGCCGAGCACGATCGCGCAGGCCGCGATCGGCGCGAACGAGAGGCGGGCGATGCCGGTCGCATCCCACAGCGCGCCACTCACCACCGCCACGATGACGGCCGCGCCGTAGCTCAGGGTGAACACGCCGGCGGAGGTCCGCGCGACGTCCTCGGGCGGGCACAGCAGCGCGGGCAGCGTGAGCCCGAGGATCAGTGCGGCAGCGTCGGAAAACCCGAGCAGTCCCGCGAAGAGCGGCGTCGCCGGTCCGATCGCGAACACGAGGCCCGCGATCGAGGCGAGCGACAGCAGGCCGGAGAGCAGGTAAGGCCACATGCGGCGCTCGAGCCTGCGGGCCACCGCGAGCAGCAGCAGCGACGCCGGGATCTGGCCGAAGTTCAGCGCGGTCAGCGTCGCGCTGATCAGGTCGGGGCGCCCCTGGTGGGTCAGGTAGATCGGGATGAACGCGTTGGTTGCGAAATAGATCGCGTTCACGCAGCAGAACAGAACACCCAGCCTCCAGACGAGGCCGCGATGCCAGTCGGGCATCCAGCGTCTAGTCTTGCCTTTCATGGCCAGGAACGGATCCGGGAAGCGCGGGGCGCGCAGATGCACGAACAGCGCCGTCAGCGCGATCGGAATCGCCCATAGCGCCAGCGAGATGCGCCAGCTCCCGCCCGTCAGGGGCAGCACGACCGGAAGCATCAGCAGCACCGGGATCACCTCGCCCACCAGCAGCCCGTTGGTATAGATCGCGGTGCCGAGCGCGATTTGCGGCAGCGGCATCCAGTGGCGCACGGTGGTCGGCATGACCGGCTGCATGATCGCGACTCCGGCCGACATCGCGATGCTCGCCCCGAGCAGCAGCGGGAAGTTGAATGCGAGGCCGCGCAGCGCCGCACCCGCCGCGACGATCACCAGTCCGCCGACCAGCGCCCCGCGCACGCCGATGCGCGCGACCAGCAGCGCGCCGCCCAGTGCTGCCACCGCGAACAACGCCGGCGCGACGCTACCGAGGATGCCGACCTCGGTGGCCGAGAGCGCGAATTCGCTGCGGATCATCGGGATCACCGGCGGAACCGCCAGGATCGTGAGGCGCAGCGCGATGCCGGACAGCCAGAGCAGCAGCAGCGGCAGCCAGATCGACGGGCTCTCGGGCTCCCCCGCACGCTCCTGGTGCCCGTCGGTCATCGTGTCCTGCCGGCAGGCCCGGATCGCGCCGCGCCGGGCGATGCGCCGGCTGCCCCGGACGATTCGGCAGCGCCCGGTGGTGCGGTTGTCCCGGGCGTTTCCTGGGAGAGCAGCGCACTGGCGAGGCTCGACTCGCGCTTGTAGAAGCCTTCGGTGTGGAACGTCTCCTCGAGCGCGAACAGTTCGTAGTCGAGGTGATGGCAGATCTCGTGGCACAGCGTGCGCAGGAAAGTCCTGAAGGCCACGACCTGCCCACGCGCGGCAGTGCGCATCCAGACGCTGACCGTCGCCGGCATTCCCCCGTCTTCGGGCTCGTAGAGTCCGTGCAGCTCGCCGTCGCCGTCGGCCGGGCGCTGGGCGAGCACACGGACCGCGAGCGGCGGCACGCGGTAGCCGCGCGTCAGCGCCGCGACCAGGTCCTGGCAGGCGCGACGCAATGCCCTGCGGTCATCGGCCGCCAGCGCCCGTCGAATCCCGGCAACCCATACACCGGCGGCGACTCCATCCGGCAACCCGAGCGTGCCGATCGCGTCGCTCGCGCGGTAGATGCGCTTGCGCGCCGCCGACAGGCGATCGTAATAGGCGAAAGGCACGGGCTGGGGCGTGCAGCTTCGGCCACGGTCAGCTGCCGGAAAAAGCACGGGGCCGCCCTGGCGGCCCCGATCGGCAGCGGATGCGTTGCGTCCGCGCGCTACGTCATGCCTTCTTGATCTTTTCCAGCATCTTGAAGATGCCCTTCGGTGCGCCGATGAACATGCGCTTGAAGGTCTTGGGCAGGCAACGGCGCTCGAGGGTGTTGCGGCGGGTGCGGCTGCGTTCGGCCATCGGAAATCTCCAGTCGGTCGGGCTCCGCGGCGTCGGCGCGGACAGCCTGCAATTATACGCGCCGGCGCGGGCCGGTCCTGGCGCCGCCGAATACCGCGGTGGCCGTGGGCGGCGCGCTGCGCAGGTACTGCGGGGGCGGCGTGACCGCCGCGCCGAGGACGGCGGCGGCATGCCAGGGCCAGCGCGGGTCCCACAGGAACGCACGCGCCATCGCTACGAGGTCGGCATCGCCCGAGACGACGATCGCCTGCGCCCGCTCCGCTTCGCTGATGAGGCCCACCGCCATCGTGACCGCGCCGGTCGCCCGCCGGATCTCGCGCGCGAAACCGACCTGGTAGCCCGGTGCGGGGGCGATCTTCTGCGCAGGCGAGACACCGCCGCTCGACGCGTCGATGTAGTCGCAGCCACGCGCGGTCAGCAGGCGGGCCAGCTCGATCGATTCGGGGAGGGTCCATCCGCCTTCGACCCAGTCGGTGCACGACAGCCGCACCCCCAGCGGCCGCGCTTCGGGCCATGCTGCGCGCACCGCGTCGAACACCTCGAGCGGGAAACGTGCCCGCGCACCGAAACTGCCGCCGTAGCGGTCGCTGCGTCGATTGGCGAGCGGCGACAGGAACTCGTGCAGCAGGTAGCCATGCGCCATGTGCAGCTCGAGCGCATCGATGCCAGCGCGCTCGGCGCGGCGCGCGCAGTGGGCAAACGCATCGCGGATGCGCGCGAGGTCGTCGAAGTCGAGCGCAGCCGGCGGCGCGTCGCCCGGTGCGTACGCAATCGCGGACGGCGCGACGGGGCGCCACCCGCCCTGCTCCTCCGGGATAAGCTGCCCGCCCTCCCAGGGGCGCCGCGACGAGCCCTTGCGGCCCGCATGCGCGATCTGCATCGCGACCGGCATCGGAGGTGCGAGCGCCCGCGCGCGGGCGAGCGTGCGCGTCAGCGCCTCCTCGCAGGCGTCATCGTAGAGTCCGAGGCATCCGGGGGTGATGCGCCCTTCGGCGCAGACTGCGGTCGCCTCGATCGTGAACAGCGCCGCGCCCGACATCAGCAGCTGGCCCCAGTGCACCAGGTGCCAGTCGGTGGTGCGACCATCGAGCGCCGAGTACTGGCACATCGGCGAAACGACGATGCGATTGGATAGCTGCAGGCCGCGCAGCGCGAGCGGGTCGAACAGGTTCGCCGTGGGCTTCATGTCGTTGCGGTGGGCGCGCCCGCGCATGGCGGGCGCCGACCCGGGGACAGCGGCCTGCGGCGAAGCTCAGTCGGCTGCGACTGCCGTGCGCAGTCCAGCGGCTTCGCGCAGCACCTCGGCCTTGTCGGTCGCCTCCCAGGTGAACTCGGGCTCGTCGCGCCCGAAATGCCCGTAGGAAGCCGTCTTGCCATAGATCGGTCGCAGCAGGTCGAGCATCCGGATGATGCCTTTCGGCCGCAAGTCGAAATGCGCCTGCACGAGCTCTGCGATGCGCTCGTCGGGGATGCGACCGGTGCCCTCGGTGTAGACGGTCACGTTGATCGGCTGGGCGACGCCGATCGCATACGAGACCTGGACCTGGCACTGCCGGGCGATACCCGCGGCGACGACGTTCTTGGCGACGTAGCGTGCGGCATAGGCGGCGGAACGATCGACCTTCGACGGGTCCTTGCCCGAGAACGCCCCGCCGCCGTGGGGTGCAGCGCCGCCATAGGTGTCGACGATGATCTTGCGCCCGGTGACGCCCGCGTCCCCGTGGGGACCGCCGATCTCGAAGCGTCCGGTCGGATTCACCAGGAAGCGCGCGCTGGCGAGCATGTCCTTCGGAAACACCGGCTTGACGATCTCCTCGATCACCGCCTCGGCGAGCTCCTTCTGGCGCTCGTTCATGCTCGGATGATGCTGGGTCGACAGCACGACCGTGTCGACGCTCCTCGGCTTGCCGTCGACGTAGCGGACGGTGACCTGCGATTTCGCGTCCGGCCGCAGCCACGGCAGCCGGCCATCGCGGCGCAGCTCGCTCTGCCGCTGGACGACACGGTGCGCGTAATAGATCGGGAAAGGCATCAGCGCCGGCGTCTCATCGCAGGCATAGCCGAACATCATGCCCTGGTCGCCGGCACCCTGGTTCAGGTAGTCGTCGGAGGCCCTGTCGACGCCCTGCTTGATGTCGGGCGACTGGCGCCCGTAGCAGACCATGACGGCACAGCCGTCGGCGTCGAAGCGCAGCGCAGGATCGTTGTAGCCGATCCGGCGAATCATCTCGCGCGCGACCCGGGTGTAGTCGACATTGGCGTCGGTCGTGATCTCGCCGGCCATGACGACCAACCCGGTCGAGACCAGCGTCTCGGCGGCGACGCGCCCGGTCGGGTCATGCTCTAGAATCGCGTCGAGCACCGCATCCGAAATCTGGTCCGCGACCTTGTCCGGATGACCTTCCGACACCGACTCCGACGTGAACAGAAACTCGCTCATTGCCGCTCCCGCTGTTGCGAATCCTGCAGCTCGTCGTCCCGACGAGACGCTGCGTGCAGGGCCGGCCATTCTAGCAGACCCCCTCGCCGCGCCGCGGCAGCACATCGCGCGCGGACCCGTGATCACCGAGGGAGCATGAGCGCCAACATCACGGCCGCGAGCGACGCAGCGATCGCCGCGGCCGCGCGGCTGCTGCGCGCCGGCGAGCTGGTCGCGTTTCCGACCGAAACCGTCTACGGCCTGGGTGCCGACGCGTCGAACCCGGCAGCGATGCGCCGACTGTTCGAAGCCAAGGGCCGCCCCTCCGACCATCCGGTGATCGTGCACGTCGGCGACCTCGCGGCAGCCGAGCGCTGGTCGACGGGGATGCCGGCAGGCGCGCAGGCACTCGCCAGGGCGTTCTGGCCGGGGCCGTTGACGCTGGTCGTGCCGCGCGCAGCCGGCGTGAGCGACGCGGTGACCGGCGGCCAGTCCAGCGTGGGCCTGCGCGTGCCTTCGCATCCGGTTGCGCGCGCGTTGCTCGCCGCGTTCGGAGGGGGGATCGCCGCGCCGTCAGCGAACCGCTACGGTCACGTCTCGCCGACGACTGCGCAGCACGTAGCCGACGACCTCGGCGACGCGGTCTCGCTGATCCTGGACGGGGGCGCCTGCGACGTAGGTATAGAGAGCACGATCGTCGCATTCGACGGCGAGGCACCGATGCTGCTTCGCCCCGGAGGCATCGGCGCCGACGCCATCGCCGGCGTCCTGGGCCCCATGCCGGCGCCCGGGGGCGCGTCGGCGCCGCGGGCGTCCGGAACGCTCGCATCGCACTATGCGCCGCATACCCCGGCGACGCTGGTGCCGAGGGACGCGCTGCGTGCGGAGCTCCTGCAGCTCGCCGACCGCGACGAGCGGGTCGCGGTCCTCGCGCGCGAGGTCGCGATGCCCGAGGACTTCGACGGTGTGTGGATGCGCGCGCCACGCGATGCCGCCGCGTACGCGCGCGCACTCTACGCAAACCTGCGCGCGCTGGACGCCGCCGGGGCCGATGCGATCCTGATCGAGGAGGTGCCCGGCGAGCGCGCCTGGGCAGCCGTGCGCGACCGGCTGACGCGCGCGGCCGCCGGCATCGCCGACGACCGCGATTGAGACGCTATCACTGCGCTCGATCGGATCGACCTCCGGCGGCGTCGCAGCGCCCGTCGAACACGTCGCCGAGGAACGGCACGATCGCGTCGACGAGCCGTGCTTCCGCACCCGCGTAGAAATGATTGACGCCAGGGACTGTCACGCCGCGCGAGCAGCGATCGCCCGCGAGCTCGCGTGCGCGTTCCCGCTCGCTTGCGAGCACCGCCGGCAGGTCGTCACCGGCGACGACGTCGAGGACCGGCATTCCCGGCCGCGTCGAGAACGGAACTGCCATGCCCACCGGCACCCAGGCGACGATGCGCGGCCCGCCTGCGACGGCGCCGGCCCCGGTCCCGGCGCTTGCGCCCGCACTCGCCCCCCCTACCTCGTGCGCGAGCCACGCATCGGTCATCGCCGCGCCAAGGCTGTGGGAGACGACGGCAATCTTCGCGTAACCGCGCCGGTGCAACCAATCGAGCGCGGCCGATAGCCGGGCGCCGGCTTCCGGATAAAGGTCGACATAGTCCGCGGCCGGCGCGTCGGCCGCGAGCACCGGCATCTGCACCGACAGCGTCGCGAAACCACGGTCGGCCAGCGCGGTCCGCAACACGCCGATCAGGTCCCAGTCGGGATTCACGCCCAGCCCGTGGACGATGACCACGGCTCCCCTCGCGACTCCCGGAGGCTGCGTGAAGATCGCGAGCACCCTGGGACGAAGCTTGGTCGACAGCCACACGACATCGCCGACGACGACCTGCGGCGCGACCTGCGCGGCCCAGCGGTCCTCGCGCGCCATGTCGGGTATGCCGGCGTGCAGCGGGACGGCGGGGAGCGCGCCGGAATGGGCGGCGAGGGTGGCGGCCAACAAGGCGGCCCCGCCGGTCGCGCGCAGGCCCTTGACCGCGCGGCGCAGGAAACCGGCCATGGCACGCGCGGCCCCCGGTGCACCGTGCACGGCTGCGCGCAGGACGCTCGATGCCATGACGATCGATTCTACAACCCGATGGCCGCGAGCCTCGCGCCCGGAATGATCCTCGCGATGCCGCCCTGCGCAGCGAAATGGCGCACCGGCTGCCCGAGCAGCGGGTCGTCCTCGAACTGTCCGGACGCATCGAGTCCGGTCACCCGCGCGATCGACGCGGGCTCCATCGCGACGACGCGCGCGTCGGCAAGCGCATAGAGCACCGGCGCCTGCAGCGCGTTGGCGAAGAAAGCCGCGCTGTGGCCGACGCCCGCGAGCAGCCCGACCAGCCGGCGACCATGCGCGCGCAGCAGCGCGAGCACCGCGGCGTGATGCGCGAAATACTGGGACGCCAGGCACATCTCGGCGGCGCGGGATACCGCATGCCCGGCCGAATCCTCGACGAGGACGAGCGCATCCGGTCCCTGGCCGCGCGGCGCAGCGACGTGCAGCAGCAGTGCGCTGTCCTGCGCGTGAGCCTCTGCCGGACCCAGCGTCGCGCCCGGATTCGGCGGCGTGAGCCAGCATTCCGGCCGGCGCCACAGGCGGCCGTCGCGATCGACGGGCGTTGCGCCGTCGAAACAGGGCAGCGCCTCGAACGCGGGCATGTGCGTCGGCTCGCCGGAGATCCGCGCGGACAGCCGCGTGTGCATCGCGTAGACCTGCGACTCGAACGGCGCGCGCTCCTGCGCGGCGCGCAGCACCCAGGCACGCACCACGTCGGCGTCGTCGGCGAGGAGCTCGACGTGACCCCCATCGCTGCGCGCGACGGCGCCGAACACCCGGTCGACGTCCTGCACGTCGTCGGCGTCGATCTCCCACTTGCCGTGGACGGACTCGAGCACCCGAGGGCCGGACAA
>DASYXO010000384.1:0-13969 GCA_035934825.1 Casimicrobiaceae bacterium | reverse complement strand
GGCGAGATCGGAAAACTTTGCGCGAGCAATCTGCGCATCCAGTGGCTGGTCGCCTCCCGCGCCGAAGACCTGCGGAAAGAGCTCCGGGTCGAGCTTGCCGACCATCACGTTGCAGTCGGTCACCGTCAACGGTCCGCCGCGCCGATAGCACGCGGGACCCGGATTGGCGCCGGCCGATTGCGGGCCGACGCGCAACCTCGCGCCGTCGAAGCTGCAGACCGAGCCGCCGCCGGCGGCGACGGTGTGGATGCTCATCATCGGCGCGCGCAGGCGAACTCCGGCGACCTCGGTCACGAACGCGCGCTCGTATTCGCCCGCCCAGTGGGTGACGTCGGTCGACGTGCCCCCCATGTCGAAGCCGATGATGCGATCGAATCCGGCGAGGCGTGCGACCTCGACCGCGCCGACGACGCCGCCGGCCGGGCCCGACAGGATCGCGTCCTTGCCCCGGAAGCGATGCGCGTCGGTGAGTCCTCCCGAGGATTGCATGAACTGCAGGCGCAGGCGTCCGCCCTCGGCGCGGCCCTCTCCCCGTCGCGGGACAGGAGGATTCCCGCCGTCTCGGCAGCCGAGATCGATCTCGATGTCGTCGACATAACGGCGCAGGATCGGCGACAGGTACGCATCGACGACCGTCGTGTCGCCGCGCGACACCAGCTTCATCAGCGGACTCGATTCGCTGGACACCGAGACCTGGGGAAAGCCGATCGCCCGCGCGATGCCCGCGATCGCTCGCTCGTGCTGTGGGTAGCGGTAGCCATGCATCAGCACGATGGCAACGGCCTTGATGCCATCGGCGAGGGCGCCACGCAATGCGCGCTCGACCGCGGCGGTGTCGAGCGGCTGCACGACGTCGCCGTGTGCGCCGATGCGCTCGTCGGCCTCGATCACGCGCTCGTAGAGCATCGACGGAAGCTCGATGCGACGCACGAAGAGCCTGGGCCGGTTCTGGTAGCCGATGCGCAAGGCGTCGGCGAACCCCTGGGTGATCACCAGCACCGTTCGCTCGCCCGCCCGCTCCAGAAGCGCGTTGGTGGCGACCGTCGTTCCCATCTTGATCGCGGCGATGCTCTCGACCGGGATCGGCGCACCGGGCGCAACACCAAGCAGCTCGCGAATGCCATGCACGGCGGCGTCGTGATAGCGCTCGGGGTGGTCGGACAGCAGCTTGTGCGTGACCAGCGTTCCGTCGGGTCGTCGCGCGACGATGTCGGTGAAGGTTCCGCCTCTATCGATCCAGAACTGCCACATGCGGGTGTTGGGCGTCGGGTGCCAGCGAGCAGCGAACGGGGGCCGGGTTCGGTGGACGGCCGCCGGAACCGACTCGCACAATTGGCGGCCGGCCGCCCGCACCGGAGTGCGACGTGCCATCCCATCAAAGGTGCCTGCATTATAGGAGTCGCGTCGCCGAACGCGATACTGATAACATCGATGCGTCCGCCCGGCCCTTCGTCGCAGCCGACGCCGCCCGGCACCGACAGGAGACTCGCAATGAAACGCCTGACCCATGCGCTCGCCGCGGTCGCGGTCGCGCTCGCGTTCACTCTCCCGGCCACCGCGCAGACCCGCTGGGACCTGCCCAGCGCGTATCCCGTCAACAGTTTCCACACCGAGAACCTGCAGCGGTTCGCCGACGACGTCGACAAAGCGACCAGCGGCAAGCTCAGGATCCAGTTGCACCCCAACGCATCGCTGTTCAAGGCACCGGACATCAAGCGCGCGGTGCAGGACGGGCAGGCTCAGGCGGGCGAGATCCTGCTGATCAACTACGAGAACGAGGATCCGATCTACGGTCTCGACGGCGTGCCGTTCCTGGCGACGTCCTATGCCGAGGCGTACAAGCTCTACCAGGCCTCGCGCCGGGCGATCGAGGACAGGCTCGCAAGGCAGGGCATGATGATGCTCTACACGGTGCCGTGGCCGCCGCAAGGCATCTTCACCAACCGCAGGCTCGACCGCATTGCCGACATGAAGGGGCTCAAGTGGCGCGTCTACAGTCCGGCGACCGCCAAGATCGCGGAGCTGGTCGGGGCGCAGCCGGTCGCCGTGCCCGTCGCCGAGCTGCCGCAGGCGCTCGAGAGCGGGTCCATCGATTCGTACATGGCCCCCGGCGCCACCGGTTACGATTCCAGAACTTACGAAGTGATCAAGACGTACTACGACACCCAGGCCTGGCTACCCAAGAACGCCGTGATCGTCAACCGCGACGCGTTGGATGCGCTTCCCAGGCCCGAGCGGGCCGCCGTACTGAGGGCGGCCGCCGAAGCGGAGAAGCGCGGATGGAAAATGTCGGAAGAGAGTACCTCGTGGTACTACGACCAGCTGCAGCAAAAAGGCATGACCATCGTCAAGCCTTCGGCGCAGCTTTCCGCCGACCTGCGTCGCGTCGGGAACGTCATGCTCGCCGAATGGCTGAAGAAGGCCGGACACCAGGGCAGGCAGATCATCGCCCAGTACCGTTCCCTCCAGTGAGCTGACGCCGCGACCGAGCCCAGCCCACCCGAAGGACTGCGCGCGCAGCTTTCTCGACCGCTGCATGACGTCGCCGCCGAAGCAAATGAAGACGTGAACGCGACCCCCGATGCGGATGCGCTGATCGACGCGTTCTGCGACCAGGTCTGGCTGCAGGACGGCCTCGCCCAGACGTCGCTCGCGAGCTACCGGCGCGACCTGCGCGGGTGGAGCGCATGGCTTGCGCGGCACGCGATCCCCCTCCTTCGTGCCGAACGACTGCACGTCGAGCAGTGGCTCGCCGACCAGTTCCGCGCGAAAGCCAAGGCCACCTCGGTTGCGCGCCGCATTTCGTCGCTGCGGCGCTTCTATCGCCTGCAACTGGACCGTGGTGCGATTGCCGAGGACCCGACGCTGCGGGTGCGCCCGCCGAAAAGGCCGCGCCGACTGCCGAAGAACCTCAGCGAGGCGCAGGTCGAGGCGCTGCTCTCCGCGGCCGACACCACGACCGCACTGGGGCTGCGCGACCGCGCCATGCTGGAGACGCTCTACGCGACCGGGCTCCGGGTCTCCGAGCTGACGGGCCTGAGGCTGTCGCAGGTCGGGCTGGACGCCGGCGTGGTTCGTGTGGTCGGCAAAGGCCGCAAGGAGCGCCTGGTTCCCATTGGCGACGAAGCGGTCGCATGGATCGCGCGCTACCTGCGCGAGGTGCGCCCGGGGCTGGCCGCAGGCGCCACCCGCGACGAGGTATTCCTGACCCAGCGCCATGGACCCCTCACCCGCCAGGCATTCTGGATGCTGGTCAAGCGCTACGCGCTGCGCGCGGGAATCACTGCGTCGTCACTGTCGCCGCATGTGCTGCGGCATGCGTTCGCGACCCACCTGCTGAACCACGGCGCCGACCTGCGTGTCGTGCAGCTGCTGCTCGGCCACGCCGACATCACGACGACGACGATCTACACCCATGTCGCCCGCGAGCGGCTGAAGCGGCTGCACGCGCAGCACCATCCGCGCGGCTAGCCGATGGATCCGGGAATGCCGCAGCGCGCACTGATCCCCGCCGGACCGGAGGGGGCGGCGATACGCAGTGCGTTTCTTGCCGACGAGCGCACGACGCTGGTCGCGCTGGCCGCGCAGATCGCCGTTGACGACGTGCAGACACGGACCATCGGCGAGCGGGCGCGACGCTGGGTCGAGGCATTGCGCGCCGAGCGCCAGGCGAACTCGGGCATCGACTCCTTTCTCAAGGAATACGACCTGTCGACGCCCGAAGGGGTGTTGCTGATGTGCGTCGCCGAAGCATTGCTGCGCATCCCGGATACCGCGACTGCCGACGCACTGATTCGCGACAAGCTGGGCCGCGGCGACTGGGACCGCCATCTCGGCGAGTCCGCTTCGCTGCTGGTCAATGCATCGACCTGGGGACTGATGCTGACCGGCAAGCTGACGCGCATGGACCCTCGCGACACCGGAGACCCACGCTCGTGGTACGCGCGCTTCGCGGCACGCGCGGGCGAGCCGGTCGTCCGCCTCGCATTGCGGCAGGCGATGAAGCTGATGGCCGAGCAGTTCGTGATGGGACGCTCGGTCGGCGAAGCCCTCGGGAAAAGCCGCGCCACCGACGGCTTCGCGTGGCGCCACTCCTACGACATGCTGGGCGAAGCGGCGGTGACGCTTGAGGACGCCGCACGCTACATCGAAGCGTATCGTGACGCGATTGAAGCGATCGGCGGGGCGGCGGATCCCGCCGAACGCTCGGTTTTCGCGCGCGCATCGATCTCGGTCAAGCTGTCGGCACTTCATCCGCGCTACGAGTACGCGCAGCGCGAGCGCGTGTACGCCGAGCTGCTTCCCGCGCTGGCAGCGCTGGCCGCCAACGCGCGCAGGCATCGGGTCGGCATGACGATCGACGCCGAGGAGACCGAGCGCCTCGAATTGTCGCTGGAGATCCTCTCTCGGCTGCGCACGGATCCGGCACTGGCGGACTGGGATGGACTCGGGCTCGCGGTCCAGGCCTACCAGAAGCGCGCGCGCTCGGTCGTTGGCTACGTCGTCGCGCTCGCACGCCGCGCTCGGCACCGCATCCCGGTGCGCCTGGTCAAGGGCGCCTACTGGGACAGCGAGATCAAGCGCGCGCAGGTGCAGGGTCTGCCCGGCTACCCGGTGTTCACGCGCAAGGCCCACACCGACGTTTCCTTTCTGGCCTGCGCCCGCGGACTCCTCGAGGCGGACGACGCCGTCTACCCGATGTTCGCGACCCACAACGCGCATACGATCGCGTGGGTGTCGACGCAGGCCGATCGGATCGGCAACCGGGAATTCGAGTTCCAGCGGCTGCATGGCATGGGCGAGAGCCTGTATCGGTGCGTGCTCGCCGACGGTTCCGGTCCGCAACGCGCATGCCGCGTTTATGCGCCCGTCGGCAGCCACCACGACCTGCTGCCCTACCTCGTCCGGCGGCTGCTGGAGAATGGCGCCAATACCTCGTTCGTCAATCGCATCGGCGACCCGCGCATCCTGATCGACGACGTCGTCGCCGATCCGCTGGCACGGGCCCGGTCCTGGGATTACGCGCCGGCTGAAAGATTGCCCGCGCCGCCCGACATGTACGCGCCGGAGCGCCGCAACTCGCTGGGCATCTGTCTCGCAGACCAGGACGCGATGGGCGAGCTCGACACCGCCATCGTGGCCAGCGCAGCCGCGAATTTCTCGGTAATCCCGGAATCCGCGCGCGGCACGTCATCGAGCATGGCGCGCGACGCCCGGGAGCCGGCCGACCGCAGGCGCAGGATCGGTACGATCGTCGACGCCGACGCGCAGACGCTGGACCGCGCGCTGGCGATGCTGGTCGGCGGCCAGCATGCATGGGACCTGCGCGGGGGCGGCGAGCGCGGGGCGATACTCGATCGCGCCGCCGATGCGATCGAGCGCGAACGCGGGAGCTTCGTCGCGCTGCTCGCGCGCGAAGCGGGCAAGACCCGCGCCGCGGCGCTCGCCGAGGTGCGCGAAGCGGTCGACTATTGCCGCTATTACGCGGCACAGGCACGCGAGCGATTCGATGCGCCGCTGGCACTGCCCTCCCCCTCGGGCGAGACCAACACGCTGGCCCTGCACGGCAGGGGTGTGTTCGCATGCATCTCGCCGTGGAACTTTCCGCTCGCGATCTTCAGCGGCCAGGTCACGGCCGCGCTCGCCGCCGGCAACACCGTCGCCGCCAAGCCGGCCGAGCAGACGCCGATCATCGCCTCGCGCGCCGTGCAGTGCCTGCATCGGGCCGGCGTGCCCGCCGATGCGCTCGCACTGCTGACAGGCGCCGGGGAGGTCATCGGCGCGGCGCTCGTCGCCGATCCACGGGTCGCCGGGGTCGCGTTCACCGGATCGACCGCGGTGGCAGGCGCGATCGCCCGGATCCTCGCCTCCCGGACACCGATCGTGCCGCTGATCGCCGAGACGGGAGGACAGAATGCGATGATCGTCGACAGCTCGGCGCTCGCCGAGCAGGTCGTCGTCGATGCGCTGCAGTCCTCATTCGACAGCGCGGGCCAGCGCTGCTCGGCATTGCGCCTGCTGTGCCTGCAGGAGGACATCGCGCCGCGCGTGCTCGATCTTCTGCAAGGCGCGATGGACCAGCTCGCGATCGGCGATCCGTCCGATTCCGCCACCGACATCGGCCCGGTCATCGACGCCGACGCGCGCGACGACCTCGAGGCCCACGTCGCAAAGATGGCGACTGCGGGACTCGTCCGGCATCGCGTCGCGCTGCCCGGAGCCTGCGAGCAAGGCACCTTCGTCGCCCCGACGCTCGTCGTGCTCGACCGGATCGAGCGGCTGACGCACGAGGTGTTCGGTCCGGTGCTGCATGTCATTACCTGGCGGGCCGCCGAGCTCGATTCGCTCGTCGACGCAGTGAATCGCTTGGGCTACGGCCTGACTCTCGGCATCCACAGCCGTGTCGACGCCACGATCGACCGCATCGTGGCCCGCGCGCGTGTGGGCAACGTCTACGTCAACCGCAACATGATCGGTGCGGTCGTCGGCACGCAGCCGTTCGGCGGCGAAGGGCTCTCGGGCACCGGCCCGAAGGCGGGGGGACCCAATTACCTGACGCGCTTCGCGGTCGAGCGCACGCTGTCGGTGAACACCGCGGCCATGGGCGGCAATGCGACGCTGCTCGCGCACGGCGAAGGCTAGGCGCGCAGGCTGCCACATATCGGCAGGCGAGGCAGGCCCATGGCGGGCGAGCTTAGGTGACGCAATCGCGTCCTCGCGCGGGTCCCGGCTCGCGGCGGCGACTCAACCCACGAGTCGCCGCGCACGAGCCACCCACTCTGCGGCGACTGCTTCACATGCGCCCGCCGCCATGGGTCCGCCTCGCCCGCCGATCGTGCCGATGCGCAGCATTCACATCGCAGCGTTCACATCCCGGCCCTGCCCTCGTCGGTCCGCGTCAGCGCATCGCTCGCGTTTACGACGAACCCAAGCTGATCGCATCGGCACCGCCTGTGCCGAAGGCAGCGGGCGGGGCCTGCGCCCACGCCCGTGGCAGTGCCTGCCGTAGCGGGTGGTGCGGCGAGCGAGCCCGACAGGAACATCTACGGCAGGATGTCCTCGAGCGACGCCGCACCGGGTCCCCGCCGGCAGGCGTTTACGGACTTCGGGCGTGGGCGCAGGCCCCGCCCGCTGCCGTTCAGCACGAACGGGGGCGCGTTGCGAGCGAGCGAATCAGCGCGCGGCGAGTGCGCGAATCAGCGCGCGGCGAGTGCGCGAATCAGCGCGCCGCAAGTGCGCGAATCAGGGCGCGCGGCGCGCGCGCAGCTCCCGCAATTCCTGCTCGAGCAGCTCGATGCGCTGCACGAAGCGCAGCACGAGCGCGAGGCTGTGGACATCCTCCAGGGCGAAATCCTCGCGCAACCGGCGCGCGACGCGGGCGGTCACGATGCAATGAGTACTGAAGGTCCACGAGGCCGCGGCGGGGTCCGCAGGCGCCAACGCGCCGCACTCCACCAGCTCGCGCAATTCCGCGTCCGAAAGGCCGGAATATTCGATCAGCTGCGCGAGGCTCAACGTCCCGGCCTCGTCCAGATAGAGCGCATCGGACGCGTCAATGTCCACGGGCGATGTCCTCCAGGTTGGCGCGCGGATCGAAGGCCGATGTCTCGGCAAGCTGCCGGTACAAGGCGCGCTGACGCTCGTCGACGACGGTGGGCACGGCAATCTGGACTTGCGCGTACAGGTGCCCCGCGCTGCCGTTCGGGCGCGCGAGCCCGCGCCCGCCCAGCCGCAGCTTCTGTCCATTGCGGGTGCCCGGGGGAATCTTCAGCGTGACCCGGCCCGCGGGGGTCGGCAGCTCGACGCTCGCGCCCAGCACCGCTTCCCACGGCGCGAGCGGGACATCCATGTGGAGGTCGAGTCCGTCGGTTCGATAAAGCGGATGCGCCTGCACCTCGATGTCCAGGTAGAGGTCCCCGGCCGGCCCGCCGTTGAAACCTGCCCCACCCTTGCCGGGTACGCGAAGTTTCTGGCCGTCGGTGACCCCCTTGGGAATGCGCAGCTTGACCTTGCGCTGCGCGCGGTGCGGCACGCCGCGCTCGTCGTACTCGATCGCCGCGAGGTCGAGCTCGATCTCCGTGCCATGGTAGGCGCGGTCGAAGTCGAGCCTCACCGCCGCCTCGTAATCCTGGCCGGGGATCGGCGCATCGGGGGCACGGCGTCCGCCGCGGGCACGCCCGGCGAGACCGGCGAAAAGGTCGGCGAGATCGGCATCGTCGAACGAGAACTGCGTGTCGCCATAGGAGCGCTGCCAGTCGGGCGGCGGCCGGAAATCCTCGCCGGCAGCATGGCGCCCGAGCTCGTCGTAGGCGGCGCGCTTCTCGGGATCCTTCAGCGTCTCGTAGGCCTCGGCGACCTCCTTGAACTTCTCCTCCGCGTTCTTTTCCTTGGAGACGTCGGGGTGGTATCTGCGGGCGAGCTTGCGATACGCCGTCTTGATCGCATCGGCGCTCGCCGCCCGCTCGACGCCCAGCACTGCGTAGTAGTCCTTGTATTTCATCTCGGAGGCACGGCGCAAGTCACGAGGCGGGATCCGCGCGCCTCTCGATGGCCACGCCGAGCTCGCGCACGCCGGGCAGCGCCCCGAGCTTGGCGACGCGCAGCTTGATCGAGCGTGCGCCGAATCCGTCGAGAACGGTGCGCGCGAGCGCCTCGGTGAAGCGCTCGAGCAGCGGATGCGGGTTGTCGCGCGCGAACACGCGGATGTGCTCGACGACCGCCGCGTAATCGATCGCGTCGGCGAGCACCCCGGTCTCGAACGGGCGCGACGATGGCAGCTCGATCTCGAGGTCGAGACGAAGGGTCTGCGGAAGCTCTCGCTCCCACGCATAGACGCCGACCTTGATGTCGAGGCGCATGTCGTGGATGAAAATCGTGTTCATCGTGCGCTCCGGATGGGCGTGCGGGTGGCAGTCCGGGCCGCCGATCAATCCTGCGGCAGACGAATGGTCATCCGCGGCAACCCGGTCACCGATGCTAAGATCGATCCGAATCTTACCGGACGCCGCGCTGTCCCGTGCTCACGACGATCGTCATCATCTTCGGCGCGTACCTGATCGGCTCGATTTCGTTCGCCGTCGTCGTCAGCCGCCTGTACGGCCTGCCGGACCCGCACGCCTACGGCTCGGGCAATCCCGGCGCCACCAACGTGCTGCGCACGGGCAACAAGGTGGCGGCCGCGCTGACCCTCCTCGGCGACGCTGCGAAGGGTTTCGCGGCCGTGTTCATCGTTCAACGCCTGGCACCCGCGCTCGACGCGGCGACGTGGACGGCCGCGGCGGCGTCGCTGGCAGTCTTTCTGGGCCACCTCTACCCCGTGTTCCACCGGTTCATGGGCGGCAAGGGCGTGGCGACCGCCGCCGGCATCGCGTTCGCCTGGCACTGGCCACTGGGCCTCGCCCTGGGCGTCGTCTGGCTCACGATGGCGTTCGGCTTTCGGATCAGCTCGCTCGCGGCGCTGACGACCGCGATCCTGATGCCGCTGGGCATGTTCTACGTGGCCGGTCCGACCCCGGCGGCATGGGCGAGCGTGGCAATCGCGCTGCTCCTGTACTGGCGGCATCGCACGAACATCCGGCAGCTGCTCTCCGGGAGCGAGCGCCCGATTGGGCGATGAGGTTTTGGTCGTCGGCTTGAGTGCGCGATGCCGGGACCATCGCCCAACCCGGCGCCCGGATCCTCGACGTCGAGGACCACGTCGCGCGCGGTCACCGCTGCCGCATCATGGGCGCGTGGTTCGAGACCGGCGGCACCGTCATCCTCGAGGCGATGGCCATGACGCTGCCGGTCATCGTGTTCGACGACGATCATTGCGGTGCGATCGAATGGATCGAGCCCGGGACCAGCGGCTTCGTCGTCCGGCCGCTCATGCCGCAGCCAGCGTCCTCAACTCCCAGCGGGGTCTCACCGAAAACGCGTAGCCGGTCGTTCCTTCCGCGACTCGCAGAGCGCCCGCGAGCGCGATCATGGCGCCATTGTCGGTGCAGTAGCGAAGCTCGGGAAAATGCACGTGCGCGCCGCGGCGCTCGACCTCGGTCGCAATGCGCTCGCGCAGTCTCCGGTTCGCCCCGACTCCGCCGGCAACGATCAGCGTCGACCGGCTCGTCGCCGCAAGCGCGGCGAGTGCTTTGGCCACCAGCACGTCGACCACGGCCTCCTGGAACGCATGGGCAATGTCGGCCTTGACCGCATCGGAGAGCGCCGGCGGATTCGCGTCACCGCCGGCAGCGCGCGCGCGCAGCGCGACCGCCGTCTTGAGCCCGGAAAAGCTGAAGTCGAGGTCGCCCGAGTCGAGCATCGGGCGGGGCAGCGTAATCGCGCCCGGTCGGCCGCGCTCGGCGAGCGCCGCCAGCGCCGGTCCTCCTGGATAGGGCAGGCCGAGCAGCTTCGCGGTCTTGTCGAAGGCTTCGCCTGCCGCGTCGTCGAGCGTGTCACCGAGCAACCGGTAGCGCCCGGCACCCTCCACCTCGAAAAGCTGCGTGTGTCCGCCGGAGGCCAGCAGTGCGACGAACGGAAACGACGGTGCCGGGTTCGCGAGCAGCGGCGACAGCAGGTGGCCTTCGAGATGGTGGATGCCGATGGCAGGCTTGCCGAGCGCGAACCCCAGCGCGTTGGCCACACTCGCCCCCACCAGCAGCGCGCCGGCGAGTCCGGGGCCCTCGGTGTAGGCGATCGCGTCGATGTCGCGCAGGCCGAGTCCCGCCTTGGCGAGCACGTCTGCAATCAGCGGAAGGATGCGGCGCACGTGGTCGCGCGACGCGAGCTCGGGCACGACGCCGCCGTATGCGTCGTGCAGCGCCGCCTGCGTATGCAGCGCGTCGGCCAGCAGGCCACGCACCGTGTCGTAGAGCGCAACACCCGTCTCGTCGCAGGACGTCTCGATGCCGAGGACTCGCATAGGCGGGCAAGTATAACGGCAGGCCCGTGGGCGACCCGGTGGCCTTGCCCGGACTGGTAGGCGCTGCTATACTTATCGACTTTCGTAAAACCCCTGAATGCACGGAAAGGTTCCGCCCACTCATGACCAGCGTTCGCGTCCGCGAAAACGAACCGTTCGAAGCCGCATTGCGCCGATTCAAGCGCACGATCGAAAAGACCGGCCTGCTGACCGAGCTTCGGGCGCGCGAGTTCTACGAAAAGCCCACCTCCGAGCGCAAGCGCAAGAAAGCTGCGGCGGTCAAGCGCCACTACAAGCGCCTGCGCAGCCAGCAGCTGCCGCCGAAGCTCTACTGACACCGGCCAGGCGGCCGACGTCGGCCGCTGCCCGCCGTTGGCGGCGGCCCCCGAGCACCCCGGAGGGGCGAAGCGATTCGCCCCTTCTTGCATTGCAGACCCCACTCGAGCCTACCCGCCGATGACACTCAAGGACCGCATCACCGAGGACATGAAGAACGCGATGCGCGCGAGGGCCGCGGCACGGCTTTCGACGATCCGGCTGCTGCTGGCCGCGATCAAGCAGCGCGAGGTCGACGAGCGCCGGGAGCTCCCGGACGCCGACGTCGTGTCGGTGCTCGAACGCATGGTCAAGCAGCGCAAGGACTCGATCTCGCAGTTCACCGCCGGAAATCGCCTCGACCTGGCCGCTGCCGAGCAGGCCGAGATCGGCATCCTCGAGGACTACCTGCCTCGGAAAATGTCCGAGGCCGAGATCGCCGAAGCGATCGATGCCGCGCTCACGGCCGCGAAAGCCGCCGGCGCATCGGGCCCGGCACTGATGGGCAAGGTGATGGCAGCACTCAAGCCCGCCCTCGCCGGGCGCGCGGACATGGCGGAGGTCTCGGTTCGGGTCAAGGCGAAGCTCTGAGCAGCCTCCGGGCGCCCCGTCGGTCTGCGCCGGGGCCCCGATGGAAGGGCGACCGGAAGGCGGGGCAGCCCTGCCCGGGCGGGCCTATAATGCGATGTTGCCCTGCCGTGTGGGAGCGCCAGCGGCCGGCTGATCCAGTCGGCCGCGCGGTGCCCTCGTCGCGCTGCCCGGCCCCAGAGCGAGCAGGATCGAAGCCATGATCCCCAACGACTTCGTGCAGACGCTGCTCGCGCGCGTCGACATCGTCGACGTCATCGACCGGCTGGTGCCGCTCAGGAAGGCCGGCGCCAACTACCAGGCCTGCTGCCCGTTCCACAGCGAAAAGACCCCGTCGTTCACGGTCAGCCCGACCAAGCAGTTCTATCACTGCTTCGGCTGCGGCGCGCACGGCACGGCGATCGGCTTCCTGATGGAATACTCCGGCAAGTCCTTTCCCGAGGCCATCGAGACCCTCGCGCGGGACGCCGGACTCGAGGTGCCCCGCGTCGAGCGGGCCGGCGAGCGCGAACGCCGCGAGGAAGCCGCCGACCTCAGCGACATCCTGTTGACGGCGGCGAAGTTCTATCGCAGCCAGCTCAAGGAAGCCACCGCCGCGGTCGACTACCTGAAACACCGCGGTCTCACGGGCGCGATCGCCGCGCGCTTCGGCATCGGCTACGCCCCGGACGCGTGGCAGCCGCTGGCGAATGCCTTCCCCCGCTACGACGATCCGGCCCTCGAGGCAGCGGGCCTGGTCATCAGCGGCGACAACGGCAAGCGCTACGACCGTTTCCGGGGCCGCATCATGTTTCCGATCCACGACGCGCGCGGACGCGTCATCGGCTTCGGGGGGCGCGTCCTCGACGGGGGCGAGCCCAAGTACCTGAACTCGCCGGAGACCCCGGTCTTTTCCAAGGGGCGCGAGCTCTACGGCCTCTTTCTCGCTCGCGACGCGGCTCGCGTCGCGGGCCGCGTCGTCGTCGTCGAAGGCTATATGGATGTCGTAGCACTGGCCCAGCATGGCGTCGATTACGCAGTGGCGACGCTCGGGACGTCGACGACCCCGGTCCATGCCCAGAAGCTGCTCCGCCTCGCCGATTCGGTCGTGTTCTGCTTCGATGGCGATGCGGCGGGCCGCAAGGCGGCATGGCGGGCGCTGGAGAACGTGCTGCCGGTGCTTGCCGACGGCAAGGAAGCGCGCTTCCTGTTCCTCCCCGACGGCGAAGATCCCGACGATTTCATCCGCCGCCGCGGCAAGGCCGCATTCGAGTGCGCCGTGGCGGATGCCCAGCCGCTGTCCGAGTACCTGGTGTCGGAGCTCGCGGGGCGCCACCCGCCCGGAACCGACGAAGGCCGTGCCGCGCTCCTTGCCGCCGCGCGCCCGCTGGTCGGGCAGATCGCCGCACCGATCATGGCCGCGCTGCTGCGGCACAGGCTGGCCGAACTCGCCGAACTGCCCGGGGACCAGGTGACGACACTGCTCGGCGACGGCCCTGCCCCCCGGGACCGCGGGCAGCGCAGCGCATCCGCTCGCCCCCCGCCCCGCGGCCAGGCCCGGCGCCCACCGTCGCTGTTGCGCGCGCTGATCCAGGGCGTGCTGCTCGAGCCTGGGCTCGCCTCCCGCCACGACCTCCCGCGCCCGGAGGCTGGAGACCAAGGTCCCGAAGGCGATGCGCTGGTGGCGCTGCTCGACCATTGCGGCACCGCGGAGGGTGAGCTGACGACGGCCGGGGTCATCCAGCATTTTGCCGGTAGCGTGCATGCCGAGGTCTATGCGGCAGCGCTCGCCTCGGCGGCCGACCACGGGTTGTCGCACGAGCAGGCCCGGACACAGGCGCTCGCGGCCGCCGAGCGCTGGCGGCATCAGGAAGATGGGCGCGGATTGACGGCCCTGCTCTCACGGCCTCTGGACGGGTTGACCGCCGCCGACCGGGAAACGCTGACCCAGGGGCTCAAAGCGCATGCCAAGCCGGGATCCGGGTGAGCGCCCCGCCTGCGATGAGGGAATTTGAACAGGCCCTTGACCCCGCGCTATAATTTGAGGTTTTTCGCGGCGCCCCCACCTTGAATTGAGGATGGCGCTGGCCCTGCGCCGGTCCGCGTCGCTCCCTGGAGAGTGGCACCGTCGAGACAAGGATGATCATGGTCAAGAAGCACGCGAAGCCCTCCCGCAAATCCCCCGCCTCC
>DASYXO010000378.1:0-10015 GCA_035934825.1 Casimicrobiaceae bacterium | reverse complement strand
GCTTGCGAGGCGCGCTGCGACTGACAGCAGGCCCGCCGGCGGCACGGGCGCCAGCAGCGCGGCGCCGCGCACCGGGCGCTTCGCGACGATGCGCTCGACGATCGCCGCCCCCATCGAATGCCCGATGAACACCGGTGGCGCCGCCAGCGTCCCGGCCACATGCTCGACGTCGGCTTCGTAATCGTCGAGCCCGGCGATGAACATCGAGTCGCCACCTCCGCTCGCGCCATGGCCGCGCAGGCTGAGCGCATACGCGGGGTAGCCGCGCGCAGCGAACCACGGCAGGAAGTTGGGTTCCCACACCCACGCGTCGCAGTAGCCACCGTGGACGAACACGAGCGGCGGCTTGCGCGAGCTGCCGGCGGGCAGGCGCTTGCGGATCTCGAGGCGGGTTTCGAGGGGGAGCACGGTAAAATGTCGCGTTGCCACCCAGCTGAAAGAGCGCGAATTGTGCCAGACGCGGTGAATGCCCCACCGACGTACGACGCGGCGTGCCGTCGTTGCCCGCGCCTGGCCGGCTTTCTCGACGAGGTCCGGATTGCGCGCCCGGCGTACCACTGCGCCCCGGTTCCCCCGTTCGGCGATTGCGCCGCACGCCTCGTCATCGTGGGGCTGGCGCCGGGCATGCACGGGGCGAACGCCACCGGACGACCGTTCACTGGTGATTACGCGGGAATACTCCTGTACGAGACCCTCCACGCCTACGGATACGCATCGTCCGCCCGCTCGCGCAGTGCGGACGACGCGCTGACGTTGACCGACTGCCGGATCACCAACGCGGTCAAGTGCCTGCCACCCGGAAACAAGCCCACGCCGGACGAGGTGCGGTCCTGCAACGGTTACCTCGCCGCGGACCTCGCTGCGCTTGCCGAGGGTGCCGCGATTCTCGCGCTCGGCCGGATCGCGCATGACGCGACGCTCGCTGCACTGGGCGAGCGCCGCAGCGCCCACGTGTTCGCGCACGCGGCCCGGCATTCGATGAGGTCGGGCGCGACGCTGTTCGACAGCTATCACTGCAGTCGCTACAACACGAACACCGGGCGCCTCACCGCGCAGATGTTCCGCTCGGTATTCGATGCGATCGCTGCTTACCTCGGGCGCGCACCCGGCGCCCCCCGCGAAGCGTCTGGGCTCGGGGCGGCCTGAACTGCCGATGGCCAAGATTGCGCGACACAACCGCCACACCGTCGACGCCGAGGCTCGCGCCGCCAGATTCGACGCCCGCGAGCTCATCGCGTCGCTGCCGCACCTGCCGGGCGTGTACCGGATGTTCGACGCCGAGGGCGCGGCGCTCTATGTCGGCAAGGCGCGCGACCTGAAGAAGCGCGTCGCCAACTACTTCCAGAAGTCGGGTCACGAGCTGCGGATCGCCGCCATGATCGCGCAGGTCGCGCGCGTCGAGACGACGGTCGCGCGCTCCGAGGGGGAGGCGCTGCTGCTCGAGAACAACCTGATCAAGGCGCTCGAGCCGCGCTACAACATCCTGTTTCGCGACGACAAGAGCTATCCGTACGTGTGCCTGTCGGGCGAATCCTTTCCCCAGCTACGCTTCCACCGCGGCGCGCTCGACCGGCGTCACCGCTATTTCGGCCCGTTCCCCAGTGCCGGAGCGGTGCGCGAAGGCATGGCGCTGCTGCAGAAGGTCTTCCAGCTTCGGACCTGCGAGGACACGGTGTTCGCGAACCGGTCCCGGCCGTGCATGCTGCACCAGATCGCCCGCTGCACGGCGCCGTGCGTGGGACTGATCTCCGAGGGCGATTACCGCGAGGATGTCCATGCGGCGGTGCTGTTCCTGCAGGGCAAGACCGACGAGGTGCTGGCGCAGCTCAAGCTGCAGATGGAGGGAGCGGTGGCGGCGCTGGCGTTCGAGCGCGCGGCGCGCATTCGCGACAAGATCCAGCGCCTGCGCGAGCTGCAATCGCGCCAGTTCGTCGAGAGCACGACGGCGAGCGATGTCGACGTGATCGTTGCCGTGTACGAGGACGGCATGTTCGCCGTCAACGTGGTGATGATTCGCGGCGGCCGCCACGTCGGCGACCGCAGCTACTTTCCCAAGCGCGCCGAGTCCGGCGATCCGTCGGAGGTCGCCGCGGCGTTCCTCGTGCAGCACTATGTCGAGCGTCCGGTGCCGCCGACGCTGATCGCTCCCCAGGCCGACGACGCGGCCGCGCTCGCCGGCGTGCTCTCAGAGCAGGCCGGGCGCAAGGTCGAGATCGTGACCAGCCCCGGAGGCGAGCGCCGCGTATGGGTGACCATGGCGGCGCAGAACGCGACGCTGGCGATCCGCCAGCGCCTCGCGCAGAAGGCGACGCAGGAGGAGCGCCTCGCCGCACTGCAGGAAGCGCTCGACCTGCCGCCGTCGACCCAGCGCATCGAATGCTTCGACGTGTCGCACACGATGGGCGAGGCCACGGTCGCGTCCTGCGTCATTTTCGACCGGCTGGCGATGCAAACCTCGGAATACCGCCGATTCAACGTGACGCCGGCGCAGGGCGGCGACGACTACGCGGCGATGCGCGAGGCCCTGTCGCGGCGTTGCGCCCGGATCGTCGCCGGCGAATACCCTGCGCCCGACTTGCTGGTGATCGACGGCGGGCGAGGCCAGGTATCCGTCGCTGCCGACGTGCTGGCCGAGCAGGGCCTGCACCAAGTTCCCCTGATTGGCATCGCCAAGGGGCCTGAGCGCAAGCCCGGTCTCGAGGACATCGTGTTCCCGGGCCGGGAGCGCGCACGAAGCCTGCCGGCCGACCATCCGGGCTTGCATCTTCTGCAGCAGATCCGCGACGAAGCGCATCGGTTCGCCATCCAGGGCCACCGGGCGCGGCGGGGCAAGGCCCGCACCACCTCGTCGCTGCAGGAGATCGACGGCATCGGGGCCAAGCGCAGGCAGGCGCTGCTTGCGCATTTCGGTGGACTGAAAGGGATGCAATCGGCCAGCGTCGAGGATATCGCCCGCGTTCCGGGCATTTCGCAGGCGCTGGCCGAGCGGATCTACGCCCGGCTTCACTGAAAGCCAGGAGTAGAATTCCGGCTGCCGGCGGGAGCACCTGCCCGGATTCCCGACGATGCTCAATATCCCAACCGCGCTGACGTGGCTCCGGATCGTGCTGATCCCGGTGTTCGTCGGCGTCTATTACGCGCCCGACGCGTGGCTGTCGCAGGTAGCGCGCGACTGGACCGGAATGGGCGTGTTCGCGCTTGCCGCGATCACCGACTGGCTCGACGGCTACCTCGCGCGCCGCTGGGGCCAGACCAGCGCTTTCGGCGCTTTCCTCGACCCGGTCGCCGACAAGCTGATGGTCGCGGCGGCGCTGATCCTGCTGGTCTGGCTTAAGCGTGCCGACGCGTATCTTGCCATCATCATCATCGGCCGGGAGATCGCGATCTCCGCCTTGCGCGAATGGATGGCCCAGCTCGGCCGCTCACGCAATGTCGCTGTCGCGTTCCTGGGCAAGATCAAGACCGTGGCCCAGATGACCGCGTTGATCGCGCTCCTGCTGTGGGAGAACGTGATCCCGGGCGTATCGACGCCCCTGCTCGGCACGATCGCCCTGTGGATCGCCGCGATCCTCACGCTGTGGTCGATGTTCCATTATCTGAAGCTCGCGGCGCCGCATTTCCGCGGCGAGCCCTCGCCACGCGATTCAGAAACACCGGCCCGAAGGGCTGCGACGCAGGTCGACGCCGCCCGCCCGCCGTTGCAGTAGCTACCGCACGTGGGCGACCGCGTTCATGTGAGCCCGGACTGCGGTGACGTCGTACCGGACCCGGACGAGGATCCACGGGCCGCTTTGCCCGCCGGTCGCGTTGGTCGTCGAAACTCGGCAACGGGCAGCGGGGCGTTCCAGGATTTGGTATGTTCGCGTCCGTGCCGCCAATCGTTTCCGTTTCCGACGTCTCCAAGACCTATGCCTCGGGCTTCCAGGCATTGAAGGGCATCGATCTCGAGATCCGCCGCGGCGAGATCTTCGCCCTGCTGGGGCCCAACGGCGCCGGCAAGACCACGCTGATCAGCATTATCTGCGGGATCGTCAATGCCAGTGCGGGGTGCGTGCGGGTCGACGGGCACGACATCGTCGCCGACTACCGCGCTGCCCGCTCGCTGATCGGCCTCGTGCCGCAGGAACTGACGACCGACGCCTTCGAGACGCCGTGGGCCACCGTGTCTTTCAGCCGCGGGCTGTTCGGGAAGGCGCCCAATCCCGCCCACATCGAGAAGGTGCTAAACGATCTCTCGCTCTGGGACAAGAAGGACAGCAGGATCATGACCCTTTCGGGCGGCATGAAGCGCCGCCTGCTGATCGCCAAGGCCCTGTCGCACGAACCGCAGATCCTGTTCCTGGACGAGCCCACCGCCGGCGTCGACGTCGAGCTTCGCCGCGGCATGTGGCAGCTCGTGCACGCGCTGCGCGAGCGCGGGGTGACCGTCATCCTGACCACCCACTACATCGGCGAGGCCGAGGAGATGGCCGACCGGATCGGCGTGATCAGCAAGGGCGAGCTCATCGTCGTCGAGGAGAAGGCCGAGCTGATGCGCAAGCTCGGTCGCAAGCAGCTGACGCTGCAGCTTCACGGCACACTGGACCGGATTCCCCCCGCGCTATCGCGCCACCCGCTCGAATTGTCGCCCGACGGCAGCGAGTTGACGTATACGTACGATGCGGAAGTCGAAGGGAGCGGCATCGTCGCGCTGCTGGAGGACCTCGACCACGCGGGCATCCGCTTCAAGGACCTGCAGACCTCGCAGAGCTCGCTCGAGGACATCTTCGTCAGTCTGGTGAGGGACGCGCGATGAACCTCCATGCCGTACGTGCGATCTACCGCTTCGAGATGGCGCGGGCCGGCAGGACGGTGCTGCAGAGCATCGTGTCGCCGGTGATCTCCACGTCGCTCTACTTCGTCGTCTTCGGCGCCGCGATCGGCTCGCGCATACAGCAGGTCGGCGGGATCGCCTACGGCTCGTTCATCGTGCCGGGACTGATCATGCTGTCGCTGCTTACGCAGAGCGTGTCCAATGCGTCGTTCGGCATCTATTTTCCCAGGTTCACGGGCACGATCTACGAGCTGCTGTCGGCGCCGGTGTCGTACCTGGAGATCGTCGTGAGCTACGTCGGCGCCGCCGCGACCAAGTCGATCATCCTCGGTCTCATCATCCTCGCCACGGCAGCGCTCTTCGTGCCACTGCACATCGAGCACCCGGTGTGGATGGTCCTGTTCCTGGTGTTGACGGCGGTGACCTTCAGCCTGCTCGGATTCATCATCGGCATCTGGGCCGACGGCTTCGAGAAGCTGCAGCTCGTGCCGCTGCTGATCGTGACGCCGCTCACCTTCCTCGGCGGCAGCTTCTACTCGATCGACATCCTGCCGCCCGTCTGGCAGAAAGTGACGCTGTTCAATCCAGTCGTCTACCTGGTCAGCGGATTCCGCTGGAGCTTCTATGGGATCGCCGACGTGAGCGTCCCGGTGAGCCTCGGGATGACGGTTGTATTCCTCGCCGTCTTCATGGCCATCGTCGCCTGGATCTTCAGGACCGGATACCGCCTGAAGTCCTGAGTTGCAACGTCCGCTTCAACGCGGTCGGCGGAGACGCTATAATCCAAAGCTTCGCAGCGAATCCCCGATAGCTCAGCTGGTAGAGCGACGGACTGTTAATCCGCAGGTCCCAGGTTCGAGCCCTGGTCGGGGAGCCATTCTACATGCGGGTTCTGGCGGTTTCCGCGCCCGCGCTTCGTTCCGAAAAACCGACTGCGATCCGCGATTCTGTGGACAAGGCGGTCCAAGTGCGGGTCCAGCCTCGTCGGCGTGAACTTCTCGCTAGATTTCGCCGGGGACGCGTCCGAGGAAGCTGCACCGTCATCATTCAATCCCGTCGGAGCGCATGGGGAAGAACATGTCCGGCTATGCCGCCCGCTTGTGCGCCTGGTCAAGCAAAATCTGCCGGATCGATTCCTGGGAGGCTGTGACAAGCCGTCGCATTGCCTCGTCCGCCTTAGCTGCATTCCCCGCTTCGATCGCCGCGACCAGAACCTTCCAGCGCTGGGCTGATCGTTGGCGGCGCGCGGGGGATCGCAGAGACATTCGCGTGTAGCGCGCGATCTGCTGAGAAAACGAGCGAATCAGCGTTGCCAGACGTTCACTCCCCGCGCCATCAGCGATCAGTTGCGACAGCGCGTATACCGCCGCGAAGTATCGATTGTGGTCGGCGTCCGTTGCATGGCGCGTAACGCGGACCAGCAGTCCACGCAGCTCGTCGGCTAAGTCTGCGCTTCTTCGCATGGCTACTCGTCGGGCTGCAACCGCAAGGAGGCTCGCCCGGATCTCATAAAGGTCATCGACCTCTTCGGCAGACAACTGGGTTACATGCACCCCACGGCGCGGCTCGATCCGAACCAGTCCCCGATTCTCGAGGACACGCAAAGCTTCGCGGACCGAGGTTCGGCTCACCCGATACATTGATGCGAGTTCAACTTCCTTGAGCCTTGCGCCGGGTGTAAAGCGCTCGTTGACGATCTCGTCAGCAATTCGCCGCACAAGCTGCTGGGAAAGCGTCAGGAAGCCACCCGGCGCAGTGGGCTCAGGCTCCCTTCGTTCGATTGCCTTTCGAATCGCTGCCATATTATCTCTTGATCTGCCGCGACATTTAGGCGCGCTGGCGTGAATCGCGTGCTCGACCATATCACATGCAGTGTCGTTCCTCGACTGTCTAAATGTAGACATTATACCTTCACTTATGCTATACCGCGAACGAGCCAAGACTTGGCCGCGCTGCCATCACAAGGCCGCCGGCCCGTGCGCCGCGTAGTGGTTAGGCGACTCACGGCCGTGCCCAGTCGCGATACCGGAGGAGGAGAACCGCATGAACAGGACACGGCCTCCCCTGCCAGCCACGCGCCTTTTACGGCTCGTAATGGCTGCTCCTTTGCCCGTGTGGGGCCGGCAAACACTCCACCTGAGCGCTGCGACAGGCTTTGCTCCAGTGGTACCGACCGCACGGCGCTCGATTATGGCAACCTACGACCCGGCACTTGCGCGCCGCGAGCTTGCCGAGGAGGTTCAACAGGAACTGATCGCCAAGCCGCAGCGTGCTGGCGCACTCTGAGCCGGCAGACGTGCTGATCGCCGAAACGAGCGAGTCACAAGCGGCCATCCCACGCGACGTCGCCGCGATGGGGGGCGAATGCTACGCAGAGGTCGACGGACCGCGATGCATTGCTCTCCTTCCCGATACGGGCCACGCCCCGCCCTCCTGGAAACCGACCCGAGCACGGATGCTCTTTGCCGGCGGCCGCTATGGCGGTGATGCCGGCGATTGGCTGTTTCGCGTCGGTCTGTGGGTGCCTACCAGCCATCGCGCCGAACTACTCGCATGGTACGAGCAGGAACACTTGCCGATCCTCTTGGACTACCCGTCCTGGGAGGGCTGTCGGTTCGTGGAAGTGCGAATTGCGACGGGCTTGCAATTCATCGCGCTCCACCAGCTTGCAGAGCGTGAAGCGTTAAATTCGCCTTCGAGGGCGCGGTCACGCGACACTCCTTGGTTCCATCGCCTGAAGCAACATGCATGGTTCGACCAGGCGTTCACTCGCGTGCTTTACAGGCGTCCGACTGCGCCATGAGCGCTACTGCCCGCGCGACTCCGCCCCATGGGGACGCCGACGTGGCGCCCTACTGGTGCCCGGTGCCACATCCACGTTTCCAAATGCCCCGCTGCGAGAACTGCCATTCATACATGTGGCCTCCTCGACGCAATTGCCATGCGTGCGGTGCCGACACGATTGCATGGGTCTGCGCAAGTGGGCGCGGCAGGATCCACACATTTACCGTCGTGCGCCAGCACCCCGAGCCACGCTTCGGATCAAAAGTTCCCTATGTAGTCGCCATGATAGAGTTGGACGAAGGTCCTCGTGTGATGAGCAATGTTGTCGATTGCTCAGTGGACGATGTGCGAATCAACATGCCGGTTACCGTCAAACTCCTAGACACCGGAGACGGGATCGCGCTCCCCGTGTTCATCCCCGCATCTGAGGATCCGAGCTAATGGGGTCTTCGCTGCGCGGGGCGGCTGCGATCGCTGGGGTCGCGACCGCGGGTATCGGATGGGCGACGCGAAGCACAGCGCTGGACCTCATGGCTGAGGCTGCAAATGCCGCGCTCGCCGACGCCGGACTCGCACTCCGTGACGTCGATGCGATCTTTGCAGTTACCCCGTATTACTGGATGCCATCCGTAGTCCTCGCGGAGGAGCTTGGCATTCGCCCGCGGTTTACCGACTCAACCAATATTGGTGGCGCCTCGGTGGTTGCGCACGTTGGCCACGCCATCCGGGCAATTGCTACCGGCGGCGCCGAAGTGGCGTTGGTCAGTTACGCAAGCACTCAGCGGTCGGACTCAGGTCGGCTGGTCACGCGCGCCGAAATTCCCCCTTATGAGCAGCCCTATGGCGCAATGTTCCCGATCTCCGGCTATGCCATGGTTGCGCAGCGACACATGCACGAGTTCGGGACAACCCGCCGACAGCTGGCGCAGGTCGCTGTCGCCGCGAGCCATTGGGCGGCGCTAAACCCGGACGCATTGCGCCGCGAGCTGTTGACGGTCGACGAGGTAATAGCTTCGCCCGCCGTCAGCGATCCCCTGCGCAAGCTCGATTGCTGCCTCGTAAGCAATGGCGGCGGTGCGATTGTGTTGACGACAGCCGGTCGCCGGACCCGTGCCCCGATTCCCATCCTCGGAGTTGGCGAGTCGCACAGTCACTGTTACGCGTCGAGCATGCGCAGCTTCACCCGCACCGACGCCGTCGAGTCTAGCCGCGCGGCCTACGACATGGCGGGTGTGGGCCCGGAAGAGATCGACCTCGTACAAATCTACGACGCATTCACCATCAACGTCATCGTTGGTCTCGAGGATACCGGATTCTGCGCCAAAGGCGACGGCGGCAGGCTCGTTGAACGCGGCATTGGTCCGGACGGAATCCTGCCGGTAAACACGTCCGGCGGTGGTCTACGCTATTGTCATCCAGGCATGTTCGGCATCTTTCTCCTCGTCGAAGCAGTTCGTCAGCTACGTTCGGAGGCTGGTGAGCGTCAGGTCGCGCATTCGCGACACGCTCTCGTCCACGGCTATGGTGGGATATTTGCCGGCAATGCCAGCGTCGTTCTCGGGGCGGCATAACGACGGTGCGGGGCGGGAGGACGCACCTGCGACAGGATCGGTTGTCCGTCTACCCGACCTCTATGTGAGCTCCAACCTATCGACGCTGACTCCCGCGATTCACGTCATCGACGTCACGATGCGTGATGGCCACCAATGTCTGTGGTCTACACGCATGACCAATGCGATGATTATGCCAATCCTCGACGTCGCGGATGCAGTTGGCTTCCACACCATCGACCTTGTCGGAGGAGCGGTTTTCGACGTCTGCGTGCGTTACCTGCAAGAAAACCCGTGGATGCGGATGCGGCTGGCAGCCGAAAGGCTAAAGCGAACCCCGATCAACGTCTGGATGCGAGGTGCAAGCCTGTTCACGTTCGAGTTCTTTGCCGACGATGTAGTCCGCAAGACAGTCGAGCACCTTGCCGAATGCGGCGTCCGCCATCTGACGACCTACGACGCCCTCAACGATAACCGCAACCTGCGAGGCTCGATCAGCGCAGCGCGCGCGGCCGGAATCGGCATAACAGGAGCCGTCGTTTACACCCTGAGCCCGGTCCATACCGACTCCTATTTCCAGGCACGGGCACGCGAGCTCGTCGCGCTCGACGTCGACCGCATCTGCCTTAAGGATCCCAGCGGGCTGCTCACCCCGGAGCGAATCCGTACGCTGGCGCCGGCGCTCGCCGCGGCAGCGCCCGGTGTGCCGCTTGAGCTGCACTCGCATTGCCTCTCCGGCCTCGCTCCCGAGGTTTACATCGCGGCGATCGACCTGGGTGTCACGTTCATTCACACGGCGGTCAAGCCGCTCGCTAACGGCGCATCGCTGCCCGCACTTGAGGACCTGCTTACTGCAATGCGGGGGCCG